>JAWOHQ010000255.1:0-5991 GCA_046485105.1 Candidatus Competibacteraceae bacterium
CCACATTCGACGGGTTGCGCCAGTTTGCCGAAAAGGAAAAGGCGGCAACCTGCCGCCTTCGTCACAGGGGAATGCGCGGGTCAGGATTTGCGCCGCCGGACGACGCCGAGACCGGCGAGACCGAGACCCAGCAGGGCGAGGGTGGCGGGTTCGGGGATAATCGTAGTCGGCTCGGGGACAGTCCAACTTAATCGATCTATGACCCCATAGGTTCCATTATCTGCGCCTGCAAGTATGTAAGAAATTGATGAATTCAAGCGGCCTATTTCCAGTGTAACGCGCCGTACGTCAGTAGGGTTAAATCCACCCGTTTACCCATAATTATCCATCTTGAAAGTAAGCTATTTTGTGCGCCTCAAGGGCGCCACCAAACGCTCGGACTTTCTGCATGCCTTCCCAGATGGCTTTGGGACCGGGGTGACCGTCGTGCTGGCGGCCGAGAAACCCCCCGAAGCGGGCAATCAGCCGCACCATCTGGCCCAGCGGTGGGGGCGTTGCGGGTGGTTGGCAGCGGTGGGCGACGATCCAGGCGGCCTGCCATTCCTCGGGATCGAACGCCACGTCACAGGGCAAATTCGGGCACTCCCGGCCCCACGTGACCAGGTGCAGGATGCGCCAGGCGATGATCAGGTAAATGACCAAGGCCCGTTCCAGCCGCGCCAGGGTGCCCAGTTGCAGCGCTTCCACCCGGCAGCCCGATTTCCAAATGCGGAAAAAAATTTCCACCAGCCAGCGGCGTCGATACCCGTCAATCAGTTCGACCACCTGCTCCAGGGTCTCGGCGGTCCGGTTGGTCAGCAGTCGCCACTCAATCGCTGGCTGACCGTCGGGCGGCCGCTCTTCCCGCGCCAGGATCGCGGTCACGGTCACGGCGGGTTGGCCGTGATGCGCCGGCAGCGTGACCACCGTGCGATAGAGCGTCTGCCGCACCAGGCGGGCCGGGCGATCCGGCGCCGCCGGCACGGTGAATTCGACCTCCCCCAGCGCTTCGCTCTGGGCCAGCCGCGCCCACAGCTTTTCCCCCGTGGTGGTTTTCCGGTTGTGCTTCGACCGGATCAGCCAATCGGCCGGCGTGCCGCGCCGGGCGGCGGCATCGATCAGTGCTCGCAGGTCACCTTCCCGATCCGCCACGTAGACCAGGCGGGTATCCGGGAGGGTCTCCGCCAGATCGGCCACGATCTCGTAGCCTTCGACCCGGCGGGTACTTTCTTTGACGTCGGGCTGGTCTTTCGGCTTTCGCGCCCACATCCAGGCGTCGAGCACCCCCAACGCCACCCCCGCCGGCGTCACCGCCAAGGTCGGATGCACGTACATCCCATGCTGGGCCTCATAGCTCAACCGGCCCAGCCCGGCAATCCCCGGTTGCGTGGTGAAATCCAGTTCCGTCGTGTCCTGAATGCACAACACCACGGCCTGGCCGGCCATCCGCTCGACGGTCCGCGTGGTATGGACGTCCAGGATCTCGCGCCAGTCCACCGCCGGGTTGTCCAGCAACCGGTAGGCGGCCTTGGTCTCCGGCCAGCCCCCGCAGGCCAGCGGGAGGCTCCCCGTCGGTTGCGCCGACAGATCGTCCACCAGCTTGATCAACCGGTGGGTCCGCCGCGCATCGCCCAACTCCAAATCGTGAAACTCTGCCTGTGCCCAACTCATGCCCTATGCCTACCACTTGATGAAAAATTGGATTTTAACAATGAGTTGGGATTTGTGGGTAATCGGATGGGCTAAAGTGGATCCTTGGGTCAAGACAGAAATGCTCTTAGTTTAAGCTGTACATACGACTTCACTCGCAGCAGGACGGTGCTGCCCCGTTGTTGCTTTTGCTTTGGTAACGGCTGTTGCCTTTGCTCTTGTTTCTGTTGTTGCTGTTGTCGTTGCTTTTGTACTTGCTGTTTGCTTCTGATCTTGCCTTTGCGGTGGAGGAATCCCCTGTTCCGCTACGCTCCACAGGGGATTCCTCCACCGCGCGCGAAAATTTATCCACGATCATCGCTCCGCCGCCGCTCGCCGTTCGATACACGACATCGGGCGTCTCTTGGTCCAGCGACTGGTGCGGACGCTCGCTGTTGTAGAAGGCGAAGTACCCGGCCAGGCCGACCATCAAGTCGCCCATCGTGGCATAGCCCTTCAAATATACGTCTTCGTACTTGACGCTACGCCAGAGTCGCTCGACAAAGATGTTGTCGAACACCCGCCCCCGGCCATCCATGCTGATGACCATGCTTTCACGTTCCAGCACGCCGGTGAAGGCGCCGCTGGTAAATTGCGAGCCCTGATCACTGTTGAAGATCTCCGGTTGGCCGTAGGTGCGCAAAGCGTCCTCCAGGCAATCGACGCAGAAGGTCGCGTCCATGCTGTTGCTGATCCGCCAGCTCAGTATCTTGCGGCATCTTGCGGCTGTACCAGTCAATGATCGCTACCAGGTAGGCAAAGCCACGCGGCAACCGGAGGTAGGTGATGTCCGTGCTCCAGATCTGGTTGGGCCTGTTAATCGGAACACCACGCAGCCGGTAGGGATAAACCTTGTGCTCCGGGTGCGGACGGCGGGTGTTGGACCCCGGCGCCATCCCCGCCAGACCCATCTGCCGCATCAGGCGTTGTACCCGTTTACGATTGACCGTGTGGCCAGTGGTTTTGAGGAAGACCACCATCCTGCGGGTGCCGTAGAACGGGTGCCGGGTATATTCCTCGTCAATCAGGCGGCCGAGCAGCAGATCGCTTTCGTCGACCGGCTTGGGCTTGTGCTGCGCATAGACCGTGGCCCGTGATACGCCGACCAGAACGCATTGCTGGACGACGGCTAAGGCATCCTTGGGGTCGATCCATCCTTGTCGGATCACGGCAGGCTGATCCCAGACTTTTTTTTGAGCCAGTCAAGTTCCATCTTCAACTTGCCGATCTCGCTGTACAACAATTCCGGCTCCCGATGCGCGGCGACCGGCTTGGGGCCACGCTTACCGTCAAACAGCGTGCTGGCTTGCTCTTGGATTTCCTTCTTCCACTGTCCAACCTGGACGGGATGAACCCCGTACTCTTGACCGATCTCATTGATCGTCTTCGTCCCGCGCAGTGCCTCTAGACCAACCTTGGCCTTAAACTCGGGGCCGTGATACTTTCGATAGCTTCTTCGCTTCGCTCATCGCTTCCGATTCCTTATGACAGTGTGCAGCTTAAACTGCTGTCTTGAATTCGGGGACCACTATAACCCGCTGCTTGGGAATAGCTAGAAACGGAATGCACTGTGGAGCCGGCTTCCAGCCGGTCTGAGGCTCCAACACCACTTATGTCGAATTATGTCGAAGATTGGATTTTCATCCGGATTCTGACGCGACATCCGATAGCTGCCCCCGTATAATTCCCGACCTATTTCCTCGGTTATCGGCCTCGCGCCGTTCGGATATTCATGCACGCTGCTCCCTCCTTGTTCTCCCATCGCCCCTACTGGGCCGCCCGGTTCGGCGTTGCCCCGTTTTTGCCCATGACGCGCGCCGAGATGGACGCGCTCGGCTGGGATTCCTGCGACATCATCCTCGTCACCGGCGACGCTTATGTCGATCATCCCAGTTTCGGCATGGCCATCATCGGCCGATTGCTGGAGGCGCAGGGCTTCCGGGTCGGCATCATCGCCCAACCCGACTGGACCTCCGCCGAACCCTTCACGGCGCTGGGCCAGCCCAATCTGTGGTTCGGGGTGGCCGCCGGCAACATGGATTCGATGGTCAACCGTTACACGTCCGACCGACGCTTGCGCCACAACGATGCCTACACCCCCAACGACGAAGGTGGCAAGCGCCCGGATCGGGCGGTGATCGTCTACAGCCAGCGCTGCCGCGAGGCGTATCCCGACGCGCCCATCGTGATCGGCGGCATCGAAGCCAGCCTGCGCCGCATCGCCCATTACGACTACTGGTCGGATAAGGTGCGCCGGTCGATCCTGCTGGACGCCAAGGCCGATCTACTGCTGTACGGCAACGCCGAACGCGCCATCGTCGAAGTCGCCCATCGCGCCGCCGCCGGCGAGCATCCCAAGCTGATGCGGGACCTGCGCGGCGCCGCCTTCATCCAAAACGGCGACCTGCCCGAGGGTTGGCTGGAAATCGACTCGACCGACATCGACCGGCCGGGACCGGTGGAGCCGCATCCCGATCCTTACGCCCCGCTTCCACCCGTGGCGGAGAGTCCGGGGAAGGGGACCGCCTGTTCGCCGGCTCGACCCGCGGCGGAGGGATCGGGAGTCAGCGTGGTGAATTTCCACCGCCGCACCATCCGCCACGACCGCGCCAAAACCGTCGTTCGCCTGCCGAGTTACGAGCAAGTCAAGAATGATCCGGTGCTCTACGCCCACGCCTCGCGGTTGCTGCATCTGGAAACCAATCCCGGCAACGCTCGCGCCCTGGTCCAGCGCCATGGCGACCGCGACGTCTGGCTGAATCCGCCGCCGATTCCGCTCACCACCCCGGAACTCGACGCCGTGTTCGACCTGCCCTACGCCCGCGTTCCGCATCCCAGTTATGGCGACGCGCGCATCCCGGCTTACGAGATGATTCGCTTCTCGGTCAACATCATGCGCGGCTGCTTCGGCGGCTGCACCTTCTGCTCGATCACCGAGCACGAAGGCCGCATCATCCAGTCCCGTTCGGAAGCCTCGATCCTGCGCGAGATCGAGGACATCCGCGACCGGACCCCAGGCTTCACCGGGGTGATTTCCGACCTCGGTGGCCCGACCGCCAACATGTACCGCATCGCCTGCAAGTCCACGGACATCGAACGGAGTTGCCGCAAACTGTCCTGCGTCTACCCGGACATTTGCCCGAATCTCAACACCGATCATTCGGCCCTGATCGGTCTGTACCGCAAGGCGCGGGAACTGCCGGGGGTCAAGAAAGTGCTGATCGCCTCCGGGGTGCGTTACGACCTGGCGGTGCGCGATCCGGCCTACGTGCGCGAGCTGGTGACGCATCACGTCGGCGGCTATCTAAAAATTGCCCCCGAGCATACCGAGACCGGGCCGCTCTCTAAGATGATGAAACCGGGCATGGGCGCTTACGACCAGTTTAAGGCGCTGTTCGAGAAGTACTCCCAGGAAGCCGGCTCAGGAATCATGCGCACCTTCCATCTTTCCGGACCGCAGTCCCGCCCCAACATGGGGGCGGGTGCGGGCCATCGAAGCCTAGACGCAGCCGGTGGGTTTCGGCAGGCCGGCGACCTTGCAGGCGCCCTTCGCGGGGCCGGACGGGAAGAGCTCGTAGATCTCCTTGAGCTGGAAGCCGGTCTGCTTGCAAAGCTTGCGGATCATCGGCGCGACACCGAACTGCAGGTAGTACTCGCGCAGGTAGTTCACGACCTTCCAGTGGTCCTCGGTGAGGTTGTCAACGCCCTCCGTGCCGCCGAGCGCCGCTGCCACGTCCTCGTTCCACTTCTCGGGTTCCTGCATGAAACCATCCTCGTCGACTTCGATGCTGACGTTTCCCTGGGTGAATGTGGCCATCTCAATCCTCCTTTTTCTTTTCCGGGTTTTCAGCCCCGCTGATTTCGATCAGTGTCACGTTTCCCTGGCGGCCCTTCTTGAGATGGGCCTTTTCCATCGCCTTGACGAAGTCCTGGGTCGGTTGGTGGCCGAGCTCGATGGCACGACCCAGGTGCCTCTCGGAGACGCCGAGGTCACCCAGCGCGAGATGGCCGACAGCCGCGTAGTAGTGCGCGGCGCCGTTGTCGCGCTCGAGCTCCAGCACGCGCTCGTTGCAGCGCACGAGGTTCTCGGGGTCGTTGAGATAGAGGTAGGCCTGGCCCATGTTGTAGTGCACGATCGGCAGATCGTCGCGCAGGCCGGTCGGTGATTCACGCGCGGCAGGGGGCGCTGGGGTTTCTGCTTGAGGCTCCCTCGCTTCGTGGCCGCCTGCGTGAAGCGTTGCGGCGGGTGCCGGATATCGACCGCGCGCTTTCGCGGCTGGCACTTGACCGCGACGGCCCGCGCGACCTGACCGCAATCCGTGC
>JAWOHQ010000294.1:0-3598 GCA_046485105.1 Candidatus Competibacteraceae bacterium
GTGTTCCGCCGCGACCCGACCGGTCGCTGGGTGCTCTACCCGTTTGAAGCCGACGCCGAACTCGAACTCGCCAGCATCGATTTTCGTTGTCAGCTCCAGGCGCTGTTCGAGGGGATCGAGGCTTAGATCCCGCTCTCACCGCCCGGGCAACGTGGTTTCCGCCCCGAGTAGTGGCCATCTCAACAAAGACCGCCGCACGGGATGGCCCCACGAGCCAGATTGGCAAGTTCCTTCACATCAAGTCTGGGGAAGCGTGCGCCGCTCACCACACCAACCGTTCCAGGCCGATGGCGACCACGGCGTGGGTGCGCAGCTTGAGCGTCGCCCCTTCGCGGCGTTCCAGTTCCGCCCGGTAGGTGGCCAGTTGCTGTTCGGCGGCCTGAAGTTGCTCCGCCACCGCCGGCAGGGCGCGCGGTTCGGCGCGGGTTTTCGCTTGCAGTTCGGCGCTGGTCAGTTTCACGTTCTTGAGGCCGAGGGTCTTGAACTCCAGCAGATGATCCAGCAGGGCGTAGCGAGGCGAGGAAGGCCGGGTCCTTGGGAGCGGTCTGCATGTCCTGTACCCCGAAGCGGTTGGACAGTTGCGCCACCGCCAGCGGTTCGGCCTCGTTCAGCGCCCGGTTGACCAGTGTCTCGCCGTGCGGCAGGCGGCGGAACGCTGCCGACAGATTTTTCGTGGCTTCGCCCAGCACCTCCAGATTACGAATGACTGCGTCTTGTGTTTTCGTGTCCTTCACAAAGGATTCATATTGGACGCCCGCCAGGTACGTCGAAATACGTCGGATCGCTTCGCGGAGATCGCTGAGGAGTTCTTGATCGGTCCGATTAGACATACACAATACTTTCCATAATCCGTTTCGCCACCGGCTGGCTACGGATATTTTGAATCCCGGCCGGCGTCAGCACATCGACCTTTCGGCCCAGGACGGCTTCCAAATAGTCCACCACCTCGAGAAACCGAAACCCCATCGGACGCTCGAATTCCACCACAAGATCAACATCGCTGGTTTCGTCCGGCTGACCCGTGGCATACGAGCCAAAGAGGCCGATCCGGCGCACGCCAAATTCAGCGGATAGATAAGCCCGTTCTTGATGCAACAATTGAATGAGTTGGTCTCTGGTCAACATGGACACTCCTATCGGTCAATAGGCCTGGTTGCGGTCCATCGCCAGATTAGCGTCCAGCAGGGGCGGGGTAGTGCTCCAGACGTGGATATCAAAATAATAAAATTCTAGGCTCTTATTGGGTTTTGAGGACGTGATAAAATTCAAACTTCGTCCATCCTATGCCTGTCCGCCATGTGCCGCCTCAACAACCTCATTGATGAAAGAAAATGTTACGAAGAAGTCAGACGGATCCGCTGGCCCAACGGGGTGTGTTGTCCGGCTTGCACCTCCAACAAAATCACCCAGCGCGGTCGCCACCACCGGCAACCAGAATGCCGACGCCACACCGGCAAGAACTGCGGAAAACGGTTTGACGACCTCACCGGGACCCTTTTCATGGGGCGGCATCAGCCCTGGTCGGTGTGGTTCGCCTACCGGTACCTGATGGGGCTGAAGGTGTCGAACCGGCCAATTGCCGAAGAGTTGAACCTGAACGAAAGCGACGGCCAAGCGATGGCAAATGAGTTGCGGGGGCGGGATCGTCAAGCGCCGCTCTAAAGTGCGGATGACCGGGGTGGTGGAATGCGACGAAGTTTATGTCGTCGCTGGGCCCAAGGGCCGGCCCGCGAAGATCAAGGGGCGGCGCGGGCGGCGCCGGCGGCTTAAGGGCGCGCCCGGGCGAGGTACGCTGGAGAAGGAAAAGCCGCCGATCTTCGGCAGGATTGAACGGGGTGGCGAGGTGCGGATTTCCATGCTGGAAAACGTGCGGCAGCACACCATCCGACCGTTCATCGAGGAGACCATCGAACCCGGCACGGTGGTCAATACGGATGAGTATGTGATTTATGCGGCTTTGCCGCAGTGGGGGTATGCGCACAAGAGCGTGTGCCACAGCCGGGGAGAATATGCCCGTGACGAGGAGGGTGACGGTTTCCATGAGGTCCATGTCAACACCCTGGAAGGCTTTTGGTCGTTGTTGCGTGCCTGGCTGCGCCCGCATCGGGGCATCTCTCAGGAAAAGTTGCCGCTTTACCTGGGTTTCTTCGAGTTCGTGCATAACGTCAGGCGGCGCGGTCGAGCCTTGCTGGGGTCACTCCTGGACACTTTATTGCAGCCGGTAGCATGTCCTCAAAACCCAATATGAGCCAAAAATTTAACTGTCACCACCATGACCACCGAACTGCATAGAATCACCCTCCGATCGGAGATTTGTGGCGGGCGTCCCTGTATTCGGGGCACTCGAGTGCGGGTTAAGGATGTGCTTGATCTGTTGGCGGCGGGCGCCACCCGCGAGGAGATTCTCGAAGATTATCCCTATCTGGAACCGGAGGATATCCGGGCCGCGCTTGAATTTGCCGCACACTATCTGGATCACCCGATACTCCGCGCGGTGGCATGACTCGGTTCCTGATCGACGCCCAGCTTCCCCCGGCATTGGCTCGTTGGTTGACCGCGCAGGGGCATCCGTCGCAACACGTTAGCGATTTTGGCGGCGATGGAACCACGGACGACGAAGTTTGGGCACAGGCCCTGCGCTTGGGCGCGGTCATCGTCTCCAAGGACGAAGACTTTGCTATAAAAGTCCAACCCTTAAAACTCAGAAACTGTACAATTTCCTGAAAAGCAAAGAATATACCTGTAGGTCGGGCACAGGAGGTGCCCGACTTGCGCATTGTCGGGCAGTCGCGATCCGGCGACGGTGCGGGAGGTGCTGATCGCCCTGGCGGCCTGGTTGGCCGATGAAGAGCAGGCGGAACTGCGGCGCAGCTTTCTGCTGTGGCTGCGGGAGGCCTTTTTCCGCGCCCGGTTGCCGTGGGTGGAGTTGCCCGAACTGAACGATTTGGAGGAGGCGCGCATCATGCTCGGCGCAGCGGCGATGTGTACGATCGGCTGGTGCAAGAAATCGCCCTGTATCGCAAGACCTATCCCGGGCGGACGGTGTACGGGCTGCCGCTGTTGCTGGACGCGCGGGCGGACGAGCCGGATTCGCCCTGGGTAGGGTGTTTGGGGCACGGTCCCCCTGCTGCGCCCGGTCTATCTGGATGGGGTGCTGCGGGAAGCGGCACGCCGGCAACCGGATCATCCCTTGCTGGCGGTGTTTCTCCCGCTGCGGGCGGACGACCGGACCCTGGCGGAACAGGCGCCGGCGGCGTGGCGGCGGCTGGAGGCGTTGGCCACGCCGGAGGCGCCGGTATTGCTGGATGTGTTTCTGTCCTGGCTGCTGGAGCGGTACCAGGGCCGAACTTACCAGGAGATCATGAACATGTTGCACGTATTGACGCCGTTGGAGGAAACGCGCGCCTACCAGGAACTGGTGGGCATCGGTGAGAAGAAAGGCCGCCTCGAAGGCCGCCAGGAAGGGGAAGCCGCCTTGCTGCGCCGCCTGTTGGTTCGGCGCTTTGGGGCGCTGCCGGCGTATAATAAAAGGAGTGTCCACGGTTTTCACAAACTCGGAATTTTATTAGAAGTGAGGAGGGACAAGGCCCTGGCAGGA
>JAWOHQ010000298.1:0-12510 GCA_046485105.1 Candidatus Competibacteraceae bacterium
TTCTGGAAGTAATATTAAACTAATTCAATATATTGTGTGCATAGTCGCGTTAATTCAACAGTATTGAGGCCACCTGCTCGGCCAGCAGCAGTTCCAGCCGTTCGCCCTGGCGGAAGCGCAGATACGTCAGGTTGAGCTGGAGCGCCGTCATGTAGGCCAACTCCCGCAACACGGCGGCTTCGGGACTGCCGGCGATGCCGGCGTACCAGGACGGCGACGCGTAGCGCCGGTCGACCTCGGTCTTGAGCAGCTCGGCGTAGGAAATCTGTTCCGGAAGCTGGGCGCGCGACGCGGCGAGATGCTCGTCGGCTTTAGCTTCCTGCCAGACCCGCTCCAGCCAGCCGCGCAGGGCCGCCGAGGGCACGCGCAGCGCCAGGGCGTGATTCAACACGTAGCGGGCCACCGACAGCCGGCCTTCGTACACTTTCTTGCGCATCCAAAACGCCATCCCCTGCGGCGTACCCCGCAGGTCCTCGGGCAAATCGTCCAGCGGATACGGATCGACCAGGTTGTCGATGAACCGCCGGGCGTCCAGCACCCGATCCGCATTGAAACTCAACACTTCGGGCAGGTAGCTGTTGGGTCGAGTTGGGTCGGGCGCCGACCCGACTCCGGAACCGGACAGCAGGGTTTCCGCCAGGAACGGTGCGTTCGGGCGCGCGCTGGCCTGAGTACAACCGCGCACCCCAAGGTCTTCCGGGGCGCAATAGTCCGCCAGATGAGCCTCCACCATCGCCTGGCTCGCCGCCGTACCGGTTTTTTCCGGGCGACGCCGGTGATTAAACGCCCGCAGATAGGCTTCCGTCCGGTCGCGGGCCGGCCCCGCCGCCGCGCCAACGGTAGCGGTTTCGCACCCGCCAGTCGGCAACATGAACCCGATGTCCTGCTGCGCCCGCAGCGAGTCTTTCTCGACCTGGGCACCCGATTGCCGGAGGGTTTTGATCTCGGCGGACAAGTGGTTTTTCAACTCGGCGAACTGCCGGACCATTTCCGCTTTCAGTTCGCGGATGGCGGCGACCACGCAGCCATCACAGGCCGCGCGCGCCATCGGCGCCACCGCCAATCCCACGACGGCCGCCAGCAGGGCGAGACGTCCGCGGACGCTATCGCGCCACGGGATCGGGCGATGTTCGCGCTTCACCGATATCTCCGAGTGATTAATATTGCTTTTAATAGAATAATAAACAAATATTAAAAAGGCTATCCCCCTGGAGCATCCCGCTTGCACGATTTCTTGAAACGACGCCTGCGTCGCTACCGCCACGATCTCTTCGGCGGTCTCGCCGGAACGATCCACCGGTCGCGATCCCAGATTGACCGGTTGATCGTTGCAATCACCGAAACGCCGCCGAATCCCACGCCCGCCCTGCCCTCGGTTGAAGGCGATGCGCGGGACGACGAACGCGCCAGCGAATTGGTAAAGCGTTACCGGCGGCAGGCGTGGATGGCGCGGGCGTTGCTGGGCGCGGGGGCCATCAGCGCGGCCGTACTGTTACACAGATTGCTGCTCGGCGATGTCGGCGGCGCCCTGGCCAGCCTCGGCTCGACGGCGACGCTGCTGGGGCTGGCCGCACATCCCGCCTACCGCTGTTGGACGATGCGCCGCCGGCATGCGGACTCACCGCGCGTTTTCCTGACCCATCCTCTGCACTGGTGGCCGCCCGACTGGCGGGCCGCCACCGCTTCGGAACGGAGCGCTTCCCATGAACCGGTCGACCGTTGAATCCGTGGTTCGCCCGGCGATCCTGCCGGCGGTCTTGGTGCTGATGACGCTGTTCGCGCCGCTCTCCCCCGCGCACGCCCAGGCGGTCCCCCCGCCGCCCGAACCGGCCTATGCCTTCGATCCGAACCAGAACCTCGAGCCCACCGGCGGCGACATCAGCATCCGCTTGCTGGAAGGCATTCTGGGGTCGGTGGTCAGCCGGGTTCGCTTGACCGACGGTCTGAGCGCCAGCGATGCCGGGCCATTCGGCGAGATGTTTTCGCTGTTCAACGGCTTTCTGTTGTTCCTGCTGGGGATCGTCGTATTCGTCAAGCTGGTCGCGGCGCTGCTCGACACCGCGCACGAGGGCGAGGCCCTCGGCCAGGACCGCTCCACCACCTGGACCCCGATTCGGATCGTCCTGTCGGCGTCGATGCTGATCCCGCTGGTCAACGGTTACAGTTTCATTCAGGTGATCGTGTTGTGGGTCACCCTGAGCGGCGTCGGCTTGGCCGATGCCGTCTGGTCGACGGCGGTCGATCAGTTCGCCAGGACCACCCTTTTCGCGCCGCCGCCCCCGCCTCAGGCGCGGCAACTGGCCGTGGCGATGCTGGCTTCCAACGTCTGCGAGCAGGTGGTAACGGCCCTGCCGGCGCGGGGAACCGCGCGCTACGAGGTCCGCTATGTCCGTCGCGCCGGCGAACTGGGCCATTACCAGGAACGGGGCGGACGCTGGTCGGTGACCGGCATGGGCGAGGCGGCTTGCGGCGGATTCGTCATCCGCGAACCGCACCAGGGCATCGAACCCGGGCAGGGCGCCACCGGTCTCGACGCGCTCGACGGCTTCCTGCACTGGGTGGCGCGGTTGTTCGGATTCGCCGACGACGTGCGCGAGGCGCTCGCCGCCACGCTGATGGCCGCGCACGAGCGGACGGCGCTCCGCCTGCGCGAGGAACTCAAGCCGCTGACCGAACGCATCGTCCAGGGCCAGGGCGCCCTGAACGAATGCGTGACCGATCCCACCGGTCGGTTGACCCACCGGCAGTGCCTCAGCCTGATCGATGCCGCCGCCGAACACTACGTGCAGCACTTGCAAGCGGACATACTGACGGCCGTGAACCTGGCCGGCCAGCGCGCCTTCACCGAGTTCGCGGCCACCGCCAAGGACGAGGGATGGCTCTCGGCGGGTAGTTGGTTTTACCGGCTGGCGGCGCTCGGGGAATACCAGAACAAGCTGGCTCTGAACGTGCCGGAGCCCTATCCCATCCGCGCCTGGGAAAAACTGCCGCTGGAGGACGTGGAAACCTACCGCCATACCCTGGATCGTCTGACCGCGCTGCTGGCCGAGGCGGAAACCGACCGGGACACCGGTCTGCTCAAGGGCGATCCGAACAACAGCCGGCTGGACGATGCCTCGCGCGGTTTCCTGCGCTGGACCCTGGACTGGATCCAGAATCACTTGTTCGGCACGGTGCATCCGCTGTTCGCCCTGACCAGCCTGGGCCATGCCCTGCTAGCGGCCGTGCTGACGCTGGTCGGCGCCGCCGCGCTCGTGCAGATCATGCCCGCCGGCAAGCTGGCGACGGTCGTCGGTGGGATGACGGATCTACTGGGCCAGATCGATGGAAAATCGGGCGGGGCGTTATCGCTGGCCGGCCTGATCGTCGGCATGATCGCCCTCGCCCTCCTCGCTTTCGCGCTGATGGCGGCGATTTACCTTCCGCTGGCGCCGTTCATCATCTGGACCGTGGGAGTATTGCAGTGGTTGCTGCTGGTCTTAGAAGCCCTGGTGGCCGCGCCGCTGTGGGCGATCTGGCACCTGCGCAACGGCAAGGGTTTCACCGCCGAAACGTTGAACGGCTACCTCTTGCTGCTGGCGCTGCTGCTGCGGCCGGCGCTGATGGTGTTCGGCCTGCTGGCCGCGACGATCATCAGCTATTACCTACTACAACTGGTCAGCGGATTGTTTATCGTGGCGGCGATCAATGCCGCCAGCGGCAACGTCACCGGCCCGGTGGTGGTCACCGGCCTGCTGGTGGTGTTCGTATTGATGGCGGTAGACCTCACCCTGAAATGCTTTGGTCTGATTCATCGCTTGCCGGATGCCGCTTTGCGCTGGCTCGGCGGCGCGTTGGAGCAAGCGCTGGATACCGCCGAACTGGGCCACCGGTCGGAAGGCGCCCTGCGCGTGGGGGTGAAGACGGTGGAAGAGGGAATCCAGCGCTGGCGGGTAAGCCGGGTGCCGGAATTGAAGCGGCTGGGTACGGCGGCGTCCGTGCAGCCGGTAAGTTCAAGGACAGATCAAAACGATCCTGGCCGTTAAGATTTCATTGACTGGAAAACTGGCGCATACGCCATCCGATAAATCTGCCGGCGGCGCTCATAATTGCTCAGAATATCGTCAACCGTGGCTCGATCTCCTTGCTCGTAAGCATCCACCAAGGCGTTAATAATCGCCAGATGACCCTCGTTGGCCGCCGTCTTGGTCGCCAATCGCTCGCGCAGTTCGCGCAGTTCCCCGTCGTGCAACTGCTTCAGAAACTTCTCGTGCTGGCGCTAGGCCATGCCCAGCAGCGCATGATCCACCACGTCGAGCGCCATACTTCCTCCTCACCGTATTCCGGTCAGTCCGGCCAAAAATCCTCATCCAGCATTTCTTCCAACCCAAAGGGGCAAACCATTGGGAAAGTCCCCAAGTCCAATTGCGTTTCATTGGCGGCCCACAACCGGGCTTTCCGATAAACGCCCGGCAGCACATTGGGCAGCGTGGGGCGCAGGCTGGGATTTTCCTCCAGCAGTTCCTCCAGTTCGATACGCTGGAGGGTGATCGTGTTGCGCCAGCTGGCGCCGCGTCCCCCGGGTTGGTGGCGCCATTTCAGTAAATGCGCCAGCAGCACCGTCAGCCGACTACCCAGCGCGCGCTGTTGGCTCTTCCCCATGCTCTCAAGCTCCTCGGCGACGTGTTCCGCATCGATCTCGGCCAAACGCCCTCGACGGATCAGTTCGGCATTGCGCATCGCCCAGGCGTGAAAGTCTTGATGATAGATCTCGCTGGCTCCACTCATGGCCTTTCCTTGCTGTACCGGCTGAATTAATGACTCACAAGTTCACCGACTCATTGACTCATCAGTTTATTGACTCATTGACTTACAAACTCATCGACTCACAGACTCACTGGCGGGTTTGCTCATATACTCCCTCAAGGCAACGCGCACCACATCCGAAACACTCATGTCGGCATCCAGGGCGAACCGCCGCAACCGCCGATACTCCGATTTCGGCATCCGCACGTTCAGTCGCGCCTCGCCATCTTCCACGGCCAGTTGCTGCCGCACCCGGTCGATATGTTCGGAGGTTCTTCCCGTCGGTCGGCCCGCTTTCAACGCCATGCCCGAATCTCCGCGACGAGAGCCCGGATTTCCTCCGCCGCCGCGCCCTGCGGCTCGGCGTCCAGCACCGATGATCCCTGGGCGGCGCTGTTGGCGTAGACCACGCGCTGGCTGGTAAAGGCGGTAAAAATCGGCAAGCCGTAGCCTTCCAGGGCCGCGCGGATCTCGCCCGCGAGTTTGGTGCCCACGATCTGCCGCGCGACACCAGAAACGCCGCCTTGAGTTTGCCATCGGTGACGTCCTGCCGGGCTTTGACCAGTTCCACGAGGGATTCGGCGGCCCAGATGTCATAAGGCGAAGGCTGGACCGGAATCAGCACCCGGTCGGCCACCTTGATAGCGGCAACGGCCAGTTCCTCAATGCCCGGCGACCCATCGATGACCGCCCAGGCGAAGCCCTGCGTGACGCTCTTGAGGTTTTTGAACAGCGGCGGCCGGTCCATGCCGACCACCGGCGGGAGCGGGTTGTCTTCACCGGCGGCGGCGTACCAGTCGCGGGCGCTACCCTGGGGGTCGCTGTCGATCAGGATCACCGCTTAACCCGCCAGTTGAAAGCCCCGGGTGAGGTTGGTGGCGATGGTGGTCTTGCCTACCCCGCCTTTTTCGTTCAACACCGCGATCACCGTCATGCTCGCTCCTGTGAGTATCAGTAAGAATACTCATATACTCACATACTCATGGACGCAAGAGCAAGTGAACTCTCTCGGCCTCGCTACCTGCTACCAGTCAGTCCAGCTTTTCAAAATCATGGATATTTATTTACAACCACTTACGGTTTCCCTTTCTTACGAAATTTCTGCTTGCAGAAACCAATGAAAGCCGCGTCAGGATTCTTTGGTCGTTCCTTGTCGGCAATCCACGCGCGCCAATCATGCTCGAGCGCGTAGACGTCCCAGCCAGGAGCAGCCTTTTTCGCCTTCTCGTAGGTTTCCGTTGAAAGCCTGATGGCCGAACTTTCAAGCGTCGGAGTCACAACAGGTTCAGGTAAGCTCACCTTCACGGGAAGAAGAGGTGGTGGGGAGGAGGAACCCTTTGGTTCAGTAACCGAGGTTTCTACGAAAGGAGAGGGAAATGGAGTTGATTGATGCTTGGTCGCCAAATTTCCTCGAAGAGGATTGGAAGTTTGCGCGATATGTGGCTTGCTGGGTTTTAGCAATAGTCCTTTTTCTCCTTCATCAACATGCGCTTCAGGATAGACTACGAGGACAGATTGAAGTTGCTTGAGGAAGTTGACCTTAAAATCAATAGTTCGCCCGTAATCCGCTCCAAATTGCATTTCCAAGGCAGACCAGGGAATCTCTACTTTCTTACGTAAATAAGACATGCGGTAGGTCAGCCAGCAGTAAATATCCAAAGCCATTGGGGACCTCTTCAGAAGTTTAAGCGCCCGCATGTCAATTGGAATGGGGTTGTTAATAATTTCGCTATAAAAATCGGCTCCAAGCTTGAGAGAAGATTTCCAGAGTGGTATCTGATTGGGTGACTTTGGATCCCACCACAAACGCGCTTCTGTAACGATTTTTACCCCGTATATACCAGTCCTGTGATTATCTTGGTAGATACAAGTGACCGAAGAAGCAAAGAGCCGAGTCATCTGTTCGCGGAGCCTGGTGATACCACCCCACCTTCCACCACTGGGAATGAGCCCCAATTCCCGCATGAAGTGCGATAGAGAAGGCCCCAGTTCGAGTTCAGGGGACCGAACGCGCACCGCTTCGGAGGTCACCCAAGAGACGAGCAGTCGAGGGATGTTCCCGTAGGGTAGACCGATAACGCTAGGTGAAATGATCGAAAGAGTAAAATTTCCGTTACTTCTAGTAAATTCGTTTCCCTTGATCGGACGATGCGGCAGCGTAGCTTGGGTAAGCGCTCTCGAAATAAAGCCAATGGCGCCAGCATCCTTGGCCTCTTCGGCCTCAATCGCCAGAGACTCAGTGATCATTTCATCTAACTTTTTGTTTTTCATTTGGATTTTTTGAGATTACCCTTGGATTCATAGTTATAAGCATAGATCAGTTCAACAAAAGTGACCAGAAGCAGGGTTATCCACAAATCCCTCCATACCCACGAATATTTACTCACAGATTCACGAATATTTACTCACAGATTCACGAATATTTACTCACAGATTCACGAATATTTACTCACAGATTCACGAATATTTACTCACCGAAACATGCTATAAGTTTTTGAATTTAAAAGTGAATTTCCCCCCCCCTGTATTACCCTATATTTACCTATAAACACCTGTAGGGGAGCCGGATCGGCGAAAACTCCCCCAGAAGGGGGGTCCCCACAGCGCCGCGAAGGTGTTTTTTTGAAAAATCAGGGGAAAAGAAGGAAGGCAAATCCGACAGATCGATGGTATCTCAATGTTTCCTAAAGAAAAGGGTTCAATCTTACGAATATATACTCACGACAATCCATCTTAAGATATTGAAATTATTTAATATATTGTAAATTTGATGGCGAGGTCCTGGAATCGGTCGATCATCCGAATCGGATCGAGCCGCACACGGTGGATGCCCATCGGCGATGTCAAACGGAGTACGCTATCCTGGGAAACCCGATAGTTCGGCAAGGTCCTCGACAACGATCCCGGCAACCTCTCGATCATCAAGGGATATTCGTCGCCATTGTCCACCACCGTGCGTTTCACTCCAGATCAGTAAGACCGGATGGATGCGATGGCCTGAAATAGGTTCGAACCGGGGCTTCGCAATAACCGCGAAATCGTCCAGACTTCCCTCGCCGTCAGGCCCGACGGTTAACACGTATTCCACATCGAGTCGCTCACCCAGGGCATCCAGGTCTTCATCGCGCCCCCACTGACCGATCAGCAGCGTCGGACTAGCGAGCGCCAAAAGCGCATCGAGCGGAGGGGAAGCACAGAATTCCTCCGTCCACACCGCGACCGTCGCGCCCACCCGCCAGCAGGCCTGTCGCGTCCGGATCGCTTCGGGCGCCGCGGGGTCCAGACCCATCACGACGACATCGCCAAGCTTCAGACCCAGGAACCGCAACGCAGCGGCGTAACGCTCGACCGTCAGCAAGCGATCATGAAAAACGCCGGCCAGGGGAATATCCAGGCGGGTGGGAGCCATCCGATAGACCTCGAAGAGGTAGATGGTCTTATATTAAGTCTAGTAATATCGCTTTCAAGCGAGGATTCGGTGTAAATTATAAAAAATAGTGGTTATAAAATAAACTTAAAACAACAAAACTGGACTGATATCCCATGCCGATGCCTGCCATTCCTCCCGATCGCCCGGTATTGGGCCAGGATCTCCCCCTACTGGCGGCCCGGTTGAACCGGACGCCCGCCGAGTGTTGCGCGCTGCTGGGGATTTCCCAGTCGAGCTGGTCGGTGTGGAAAAAACGGGGGGATCAACCGATCCCCAGCCCCACGGTCGCGCTCGCCATCCGCCTTTACGACCGCTTTCCGGAGCTGGCGCCCCGCGAGCCGACGCCCGAGGAGCTGCTGGGTTTGCTGAATCAGGTGACGGGGCAAGCCGTTCCGCATACCCGCCTGGCCGCGTTACTCGGCCGGGAACGGACGTCGGGCTACCGCTGGACGCAACGGGGTCGCCCTTCCCTGCCGGTCTCCCGGCTCATCGGGGCCGTTCAGCGGTTGTTGTTGACCCGCTTCACGTCAGGACTGCACGAATACGAACAGATGGTCGCGCGGGAAGCGGCGGCGCGCGGAATCGCCGACCTCTTCGAGGAAGGCTCGTGGGTCCCAGACCAGGAGTAAAACCGGGATAAAAGAACGAAATGGAGGAAGGACAACGGGCTACCGCCCGGGTTCGTGGGCCACCGCCCACGGCGCCGATCAGGCGCGGATTCCAATCACCAACCCAGAGGGTTGTCGTCATGAAAACCGACCTCATCACTTCCATGGCGGTTCTTTGGAGCGCGGCGGGTATATTGATCGCGGATGTTCGAGTCGCTCGGGGGGCGGACGGCGACTTGGCTGACGATCTCCCGCAAGTGCTGACGCCATCTCGGTTGCCCCAGCGCCTCGATGAGACGCCGAGCACCGTCACCATCATCGACCGGGCGATGATCGAAGCCTCCGGAGCCCGCCGGTTGGTCGATGTCCTGCGGTTGGCGCCCGGCTTCCAGGTCGGTTACAAGAACAATAACTTGCCGACCGCCACCTACCACGGCCTGTCCGACGAGTACGCGCGGCGGGTCCTGTTGCTGCTGAACGGACAACGGATTTTTCAGTACTCGCGCGGGGTGGTCGAGTGGAATAACCTGCCCATTCCGCTGGAGAGCATTGAGCGCATCGAAGTCGTGCGCGGTCCCGACGCGGCGGTCTACGGGTCCAACGCCCTGCAGGCGGTGATCAACATTCAGACCGGCAGCCCGGCCGAGTACCCGGGGCTTTCGACGCGGATCGCGGCGGGCAGCGGGGGTGTGGCGGACGGGTTCCTGCGCTACGGCGGACGGATGGGGGCGATGGACTACACCCTGTCGGTATCGAGCGTGGGGGACAGCGGCTATCCCGGCGTCTACGATGATCGGCGCAAACCAGCCTGTCGTTCATGGGTGAGGCGCCACTTCAAGCCGGCGGCGAATGGAAACTGCAAGCCGGGTTCGCGCGAGGCGAGTACGGGATTCAGGATCACGAACCCGCTGTTCCGTCGCCTTCGCGGAATTTTTCAGTCACCGACAACTTCCAGAGCCTGCAATGGCGGCAACCCGGCGCCCGGAACGATGAATGGACGCTGACCCTGTCACGCAACGTCTTTCATTACGGCGATGGAGGCTTTTTCAGCGAACAGATCCTGCCCGGCGTGATCCTGCAGGTCAATCACGACATCGAGGAGGAACGCTTCGAAGCCGACGTCCAGTACATCCGCCGCTTTTCCGATCAATGGCGCGCCAGGGCCGGATTCGGCTATTACCAGGAAAGGGTCCGGTCGCCGTTTTACTTCGATACCGACGCCACCTTGAGCCACGAAGTATCCTGGTTGGCGGGTCATGGCGAATACCGGATCGATCCCGCCTGGGTTCTGAACGTGGGCGCTATGTTGGAGTACTCCTCACTATCTTCCGCATGGCTGTTCCTGCCCCGGTTCTCAGTCCACTATCATTGGGATGACCAACAGACCCTGCGGGTCGCTTACTCCACGGGCTCGCGTCAGCCGACCCTCTACGAGAACGACGGTCGAGCCATCATTCGCGGTGTGAACGTTCCGCTAACGATCTATGGCGCCTACGCCAGTGGCGGGCTCGACCCCGAAATCAACCGCTCGATCGAACTGGGCTACCACTGGCAGCCTTCGCGGTTCGCCCGCTTGGATTTGCGGCTCTTTCAGGAGCGCTATTCGGATTACATCGGGACGTTCTACCGACTTGCCCCCGAGCTCCCAACCATGTTGCCGGGCCATCAGGTTCTGGATTTCGCCAACGATCGCCCGATCGTGGTTCGCGGGCTGGAGGCGCAATGGGATTGGCGGAATTCGTCGGGCGCCCGGCTGTTCGCCAGCTACGCCCTGATCGACATCGACGCCTCGGGCACCCGCTTCGACGCCGGCTATGAAGAGAGCGCGCCGCGTCACGGACTGGGGTTGCTATTCAGCCAGGAGTTCGGCGACGGCTGGCAGGCGAGCCTGAACTATGACTATCAGTCGGGAATGCAGTGGTACCGGGATCAACCGATCGACGGCTATCATCAATTGGGCGCCCGGATCGCCAAACGCTTCAAACTTGGTTCCTCCCTGGCCGTCGTCGAGCTTGTCGGCGCCAATCTGCTGGGACCGGTTAGTGATTACCTACCGAGCCGCGAGTGGGATCGAAGTGTGTTTCTCCGGTTTTCCCTGGACCGTTAGTCCTCTTTAAAATGCGCGTTTCCACAATGGGTTGCGGACTTTTGGCCCTGATTTTGATGATGCTCTGCACCAACGCCCGTTCCGCCGCGCTGTTGTTCGTCACCAGCGGCGATGCGCCCGAACACCGCGAGTTCCTGGCGCGACAGGGGCAGTGGTCAGCTGGCGCCGATGTATTGGCCCTCGAGGGGATCGAAGCCCAGGAGGGGCTTCGTCTGACTGGGTTGATCGTCTGGTTGGAATCGACTCCGTTGAAGCCAAAGTCATCGCCGCCGCACGCGGCCGTGCAAACCTTGATGCGAGCGGGATCGCCCACTTTGGCCGATCTGTGCCGGCAGGTCGACGTCGTGGTGGCCGTGGCCGGGCATGCCGCGCGCGCGGCGGAGCAAAGCTGCACCATTCCTCTGCTGATGGTGTTGGTGCCGGACCCGCAGCTCCAACCGCTCCTTGATGCGCCTCGCGGGCCGGCTCGAACCGCCATTTACCAGGCGGCGGACCCGGCGGCGAACTTGCGGTTGATTCGAGAGTTGCAGCCCGAGGCCACCACCGTGGGCGTGTTGGTGTCTCCGCAACAGGCTGAGTTCCAGCCTGCGCGCGGAAGCGCACCGCCTGCGGTTCAAATTGGAGGAAATCACCGCCACCACCGACGAAGAGGCCGTTCGGTCGCTGCGCGACCGCATCGGAGCGCTCGACGCCGTGCTGTTGCTCTCCGACCTTCGGCTCGTCAACCCCTGGTCCCTGAAACCGATTCTGTTGATGACTGTCCGTCAGGGGGTGCCGACCTTTGGGGGTCCTACCGCCGACTACGTGCGCGCGGGCGTGCTGGCGGCGGTCGTTCCCGACCTCGACCGCCTGCCGGCGCAGGTCGTGATGGTTGCCCGGCGCCTGGCGCGGGGCGCGATTCCCGCCCTAACGCATCCAGAAGCCACCCGGGTGGTCGTCAATCCGACTGTAGCCAACGCCCTATCCCTGGTGATTCCAGCCGCCTGGAACGCCCATGCTCGGTAAGATTTACCATCGTCTTTCGATTCGCGCCCAGATTCTGATCGTGGCGATGGTCCCAACGCTGATCGTCACCTTGATTCTGGTGGTGCTCGCGTATCGGGAGAATGTGGCGCAAGGCCAGCAGGTGCTGCACCGGCAGGGAACTTTACTGGCCGCGCAACTGGCCGCCAACCTCGAATATCCGCTGCTCGCGGGCGCCACCGAGCAGATTCCCGCCCTGATTCAAGCCATGGTAAAGCCGGCCACGACGGCGCTGGGTACCGAGGTTAGCCGAGTGACGATTCTCGACAAGGATCGGCGGATTTTGTACACCACCCCTCATCCGACGCATTCGGAACCCGTGTCGCTGGACGACGATCCTCTGCTGGTTCCGAACGCGTTCCCGAACGACCGACAGCACTTCGTGGCCCCCATCTATCTGGAACCGCTGGCGCTGCCGAGCGCGACTCCTCTGGAAAAGCGTTACCTGGGCGCGGTCGAACTGGAACTCGCCACGGCGCCCGTGCAAATCGAACAGGCCCAGCGATTTTTACGGAACATCGGGCTGGTCTCGATCGCTCTTTTGGCCGGACTCGGCC
>JAWOHQ010000299.1:0-6375 GCA_046485105.1 Candidatus Competibacteraceae bacterium
CCGCCAACGAGCAGGACACCCGCCGGGAACTGATGAGGCGCGCGGCCGATTACCTGATCGAGACCGCCCTGGGGCGCCTGACCGCCAGCCGCGTCCAAAAGACCCAACTGGAACAGCAACAACGAAAATTGCTCCAGCAAAAGGCCAGCCTGCTGAAGCAAGCCCAAGTGGGTTTCGAATCCCTGGCGGGACCAGCCGCCTCGAAACCGATCGATTTGCCCGCCCTGGAACGGCAACTCCAGGACCTCGAAACCGAACTGAACCAACTGCGCGCCGATTCGGCCACGCTCGACCAACATCTCGCCAAAGTCGCGGCCACCCTGAGCGAACCGGAAAAGTATCTGCGGCTGGAGTCGATCTCGCTCAACCTGGACCACATGAATACCAAGGCGCCGCCCAACTCCCCGCGGGTCGCGAACTCGATGACCTTCGACGAAATCGTGCTGGGGAAAGATCGCCGGGTCGCCGCGCTGTTCGTCCGGTTCCCCAGCGACCAGCTTCTGCCGCAACCCGACTTTTTCGAGGAAGCCAATCGCCTGCTGCAATCGGTCCGCTGAGTCGGACGCCACTCGATGCGGTTGGCCGCATTCCATCCCTGTTTGCCTGACACTGTTTTCCGGAGATTTTTCCATGAGCGATCAAACCCAAAAAACCCCCGATGTCGCTGCCGCCATCAAGGAACTGCGTCGTTATCTGCTGGAAAAAGGTCACCAATTCGAGCGCGGCCCCCGCTACGAAGGCCAAGCCAAGGCGCTGTCCAGCGTGGTTGAGGCGGTGAAAACCTATGAAGGGAGGGGTTACACCAAATATATGCAGGTCGGCAACCCGCCGGTCTACGCGATGCTGGCGCGCGGCCGCCAGGAGGTGCATATCTTCCAACCGCAAGATCCCAAAGTCCGGGAATGGCTGGAGGATGACAAGGTGGCGTTGAACGATCCGACCGTGCGTGCGTATCAGCTGCAGATCTCTGGATTGAGCGAGAGCGACGTTCCAGTCGCCAGCAAACCGCAGCGCTTTCGCATCACCGATGTGGATGGCGTGTTCATCATGACCAGCGAGGATGCCTGACCCGAGCGGCGGTGAGGACCTCACTGAGAGGCCGTACAAAAACGCCTCTAACGCTCGCGCGGTTTGAGATTAGGAGAAAACCATCATGAAAGTCATCATCGTGGGGGGAGTGGCTGGCGGAGCGTCATGCGCGGCGCGCCTGCGCAGGCTGGACGAACAAGCGGAAATCCTCATGGTGGAACGCGGGCCGTACGTGTCCTACGCGAACTGCGGGCTGCCTTACCACGTCGGCGGCGTGATCGAGAAGGAAGCGAGCCTGCTCGTGGCGAGCGAAAAGACCTTCCACGAGCAGTTCGCAGTCGATTGCCGCACGCTCTGCGAAGCGATCGGGATTTCACCCGAGCAGAAGACCGTCGACCTGCGCGACGTCGCCACCGGCGCGGTGACCACCGAATCCTACGACAAACTCGTGCTGTCGCCCGGCGCGCCGTCGATTCGCCCGCCGCTGCCCGGAATCGATCTGCCGGGTATTTTCGAGGTGAGGACAGTACCCGACGCCCGCTCCATCCGCGAGTGGATCGAGAAGGGTTCCCTGTTCCTGAGCGGGATGGACCACTACTCGGGATTCCAGACGGTGCGGCCCAAGACCCGGGCGGTAGTCGTCGGGGGCGGGTTCATCGGCCTGGAGACGGCGGAGAACCTCGTTCACCGCGGGTTCGATGTCACCCTCGTCGAGCTGGGCGAACAGATCCTGGCGCCGCTCGACCGGGAAATGGCGCTGGTCGTCGAACGCTACGTCGAGCGACACGGCATCCGCCTGGCGCTCGGCGATGGGGTGGCCGGATTCCAGCAGTCCGCGAACGGAGATTTGGAGGTGCGGACCCAGTCCGGAACCGTGCATCCGGCCGACCTCGTGATTCTCGCGCTCGGGGTGCGCCCGGACACCACGCTGGCCAAGAGCGCCGGGCTGGAGATCGGCCAGCGCGGGGGCATCCGGGTCGATGACCAGATGCACACGAGCAATCCAGACATCTTCGCGGTCGGCGACGCCGTCGAAGTGAAGGACTTTGTGACCGGTGAGTGGAGTCTGGTCGCGCTCGCCGGGCCGGCGAACCGGCAGGGCCGCATCGCCGCCGATGTGATCGCCGGGCGCGACTCCCGCTACCGCGGCACCCAGGGCACCGCGATCATCGGCCTGTTCGGCGCGGCCGCCGCCTGGACCGGCGTCAGCGAGAAGACCCTCAAGCGGCTCGGCGATCAGGACTACGAGAAGATCTACCTCTACCCGAACTCGCACGCGGGCTACTACCCGGGCGCCAAGCCGATCGCGATGAAGATCCTGTTCCGGAAATCCGACGGGCAGCTCCTGGGCGCGCAGGCGCTCGGCGAGGACAACGTGGATAAACGGATCAGCGCCCTGGCCATGGCGCTCCAGATGGGCGCGACGATCCACGACCTTGAGGAAGCCGAACTGTGCTACGCGCCCCAGTTCGGTAGCGCGAAGGATCCAGTCAACTTCGCGGGCATGGTCGCCGCCGATGTTTTACAGGGCGACATGCCGCTGGTTCACTGGGATGCCGCCAAGACCGGATTCCTCCTGGACGTGCGCGAACCGGCGGAACTGGCGGTGGAGAATGTCCCGGAGGCGCTCGATATCCCCCTCGGGCAACTCCGCGCCCGTCTCGGCGAACTCCCCCGCGACCGCGAGATTCACGTCATCTGTCGTTCCGGCCAGCGCGCCTACCTGGCGACGCGGATTCTGCTGCAAAACGGCTTCAAGGCCAGGAACATCTCCGGCGGGATGCTTTCACTGGCGCACAACTACCTGCTCGGGACGGACCAGGAAGAGGGGTAGTCCCTTCTTCGATTGCTGCGAACCGACGGTAAGAAAGGATACCCATGCTGAAATTCTTGCAGGCCCATGACGTGTCGATGCCGCCCTGGCTGATTCCGCTGGTGTATGTGGGTGTGACGGTTGCTTTCGGCCTGGTTTTTCCACGCCTCGAGCAGGAATACCTCGCTCATTACCACCACGGCATGTCGGTCGCGTCGGTCCAGGCGGTACTATCGGCTATCGCTTCCGGCATGATGGCGCTGACCGGCATCGTGTTCGCGCTGGCCTTCGTCATGGTGCAATTCAGCGCCATTGCCTATTCGCCCCGCCTGGTCACCTGGTTTGGCCGCGACCCGGTGCTGTTTCATGCGCTCGGCCTGTTCACCGCCACGTTTATTTACGCCATTGCCACTCTGGGCTGGACGGATCGGGGGGAGGACGGCAAGGCGCCCTTGTTCTCAGTCCTGCTCGTGACGGTGCTGCTGATCCTCAGCATGATCGTGTTTTCCCGGTTGGTGCAGCGATTGAGCGATATTCAGATTACCAACGTGCTCCATTTCATCGGCCAGCAAGGCCGTGTGGTCATTCGGGAGATGTTCCCGCGCCTGGATACGCCAGTGGGGGTGACGCCGGAATCCTGGCGAATCGCGGTCGAGGCGGCCCGGCAGCGGCCGGTCACCCAGACGCTGCGTTACTCGGGCGAGCCGCAGACCCTCGCGCGATTCCAGGTCGACGTCCTGGTTCGGCTGGCTCGGGAAGCGGATGCGGTGATCGTGATGGAATGCGCCGTCGGCGACACCCTGACCGAAGACACCCTGCTGTTGCGCGTGCATGGAGGCAGGGCGCCGGTCGTGGAGACCTCACTGCGGGGAGCGTTGCGGTTGGCGCGGGAACGCACCTTCGAACAAGATCCTCAATTTGCCCTGCGCCTGCTGGTGGATATCGCCATCAAGGCTCTCTCCCCAGCGATCAACGATCCGACCACGGCGGTCCAGGCCATCGACCAGATCGAGGACTTGTTGCATCGCCTGGGCCGACGCGCGCTCGACGCCGGCTGCGTGATGGATGACCGGGGGGTTCTGCGTCTGGTCTTTCCAACCCCCACCTGGGAGGACTACCTGACGCTCGCCTTCGACGAGATTCGCCAGTATGGCGCCAGCTCGGTTCAGGTGATGCGCCGATTGCGCTCGGCGCTCGTGGGGTTGGTGGATTCCGTGATCGAGACCGAGCGCCAGGAGGTGCTGCGGCGGTATCTCCATCATTTGGACTCGACGGTGGAGCACTCGGTGCTCGATGCCGAGGATCAGGCGATGGCGCTGCGGGAAGACCGGCAGGGTTTGGGCCTGTCGCGCCGGCGGGCTGAGGAATCATGAACCCGAAAAAGATCTTGACCGCCGCGCGCTTGCGAGCGCCGCGCGCCGCCGCCATCGCCGGCATCCTCTTCGCGGTCCTGTTGATGACCAGCTTGTTGCTGATCCGGCTCGCCGTCCCGGCCGATCCGCTGGAAGCGGGGGCGTGGCTGCAAACCCGTTCGCACACGGTGGCGCTGGCGCTGAACCTGGTGCCGTTCGCTGGCATCGCCTTCCTGTGGTTCATCGGCGTACTGCGCGATCGCCTGGGGGAACGAGAAGACCGGTTCTTCGCCACCGTCTTTCTCGGCAGCGGGCTGCTATTTCTCGCCATGCTGTTCATGTCGGCGGCGATGGTGGGCGGAATCATCATCGCCTACACGGCGGACTCCACCCGGCTGCTTGGTTCCCCCACCTTTACCTCCGCCCGCGCCATCGCGTATGAAATCATGAACATCTACGCGATCAAGATGGCGGGGGTGTTTATGGTGGTCACCTCGACCCTCGCGCTTCGCACCGGGTTCCTTGCCCGCTGGATCGCGATTCTCGGGTTCGCGGTGGCGCTGCTGCTTCTGTTCAGCAGCCGCTATATCGAGGGAGTTCTCATGGCCTTTCCCTTATGGGTGCTCCTGATCAGCCTCTATATTTTGATCGACAACCTGCGCCAGCCGTCGCCAGCGACGGCGACAACTTCGGAGAAAAAACACCATGAGTGATAAAAAAGTCTCAAAAAACCAAGACGATACCCCGACTCCCGAAAAACTGACGACCAAGGACTACGACCGGGAGCTGACGAAACTGCACGTCGAACTGGTCAAGTTGCAAGAGTGGATCAAACACCAGGGACTCAGGGTTTGCATTGTGTTTGAAGGCCGCGATGGCGCGGGCAAGGGCGGCACGATCAAGGCGATTACCGAACGAGTTAGCCCGCGCGTTTTCCAGGTGGTGGCCCTGCCCGCGCCGACCGAGCGCGAGAAGTCCCAGATGTATGTCCAACGCTATATCCCGCATTTTCCGGCGGCCGGCGAGGTGGTCATCTTCGACCGCAGTTGGTACAACCGCGCCGGCGTCGAGCGGGTGATGGGGTTCTGCACCGAGAAGCAGGTGACGCGCTTCCTGGAAGTCGCTCCAATGTTCGAAAAAATCATGGTCGAGTCTGGGATCATCCTGCTCAAGTACTGGCTCGAAGTCAGTCCCGAGGAGCAGACCCGCCGGCTCGAGGCGCGCATTGAGGACGGCCGCAAGATCTGGAAACTGTCGCCGATGGACCTGCAATCCTACAGCCGTTGGTACGACTATTCGCGGGCGCGCGACGCGATGTTCGCGGCGACCGACACGCCGTGGGCGCCGTGGTACGTGGCGCGCTCGGACGACAAGAAGCGGGCGCGGCTCAACATCATCCGCCACCTGTTGAGCCAGATTCCCTACGAGGAAGCGCCGCGCGAAAAAGTGAAATTGCCGAAGCGGCAAAAGGCCGGGGACTATCAGGAACCGGACTATCCCTACAAGTACATTCCCGAGACATAGTAAGGGGATTTTCCATTCCATGCTCGAGGCGCATTCATGAACATTACCACCCTGGGCGAAGCCCGTTTCCTGACTCCCCAGCGGCGCACGATCAGCGACCAGGCCCGCGTGTCTTCCCGTCTCATCCGCGATCCCGAAGCGCCGCCAGCGGACGAACTGCTGTTCGAACTCGCCGGGCCGCGTGATCGCTTGTTCTTCGATCCCGCGCAAACCCGGGCCGGCATCGTCACCTGCGGCGGGCTGTGCCCCGGTCTGAATAACGTCATCCGCTCGCTGTTCCTGGAACTCCACTATGGCTACGGCGTGCGGGAAGTGCTCGGCTTTCGAGACGGATATCGGGGGCTCGACCCCACGCGTGGCCAGGAGCCGTTCGTGCTGACGCCGCCATTCGTCCATGACATTCACAAGGACGGCGGCACCGTGCTCGGCACTTCGCGCGGCCCGGTGGATATCGGCGTCGCCGTGGACCACCTGATCCGGCGCGGCGTGAACATCCTGTTCACCGTCGGCGGCGACGGCACCCAGCGCGGCGGCAACGACCTGTTTCAGGAGGCCCAGCGACGCGGCCATGCCCTGGCCGTGGTCGGCATCCCCAAGACCATCGACAACGACGTGGCCTTCGTCTCGCGCAGCTTCGGCTATCTGACGGCGGTCGAG
>JAWOHQ010000367.1:0-2936 GCA_046485105.1 Candidatus Competibacteraceae bacterium
CGACCCGCCCGGCGGCGTTGGCCTGCTTCAGGGTATCCCGAACCGGCACGGCGAGCAGTCCCCCGACGGGATCATGGTCGAGTTCGGCCAGCAACCGGTCCAGATCTTCGGTGCATAGACAGGGCCGGGCGGCGTCGTGGACCAGCACCCAATCATCCGGGCTGGCCCATTCCCACAATGCCTCCAACCCGTTCAACACCGACTGGCCGCGTTCCGCGCCGCCGGTGACGACCCGCAGGGGCTTGGCGACATCAAGGCTCTCGGCGATCTCTGGCCACCACCCGTCATCGGCGCCGATGGCGACCACCACCCCGGAGAGGCGCGGATACCACAGCAGGGTTTCCAGGGTACGAACGATGACCGGCCGACCCGCCAGCGGCAGATACTGCTTGGGGATAGCCGCGCCCATCCGTTGGCCGACCCCGGCAGCGGGTACAACGGA
This sequence comes from Candidatus Competibacteraceae bacterium, assembly GCA_046485105.1. GTDB lineage: Bacteria > Pseudomonadota > Gammaproteobacteria > Competibacterales > Competibacteraceae > REEE01. The sequence continues at coordinate 443 of JAWOHQ010000367.1, forward strand.
CCAGTAACGTGAAGAACTCATGAGAAATTCGCTAGTGGGCTGTCGCAGAAGTTTTGACAGGTTCGGATGCGTAGGGCGGATAAGCGTAGCGCATCCACCACCTCAGGCAAACTGGTGGATGCGGTGCAAGCGCCTTATCCACCCTACACCCGATCAAAACCCGTCAGAACTTATGCGGTAATCCACTCGGCGGGGTTATTGGCGGGGCGGATGGGCGGGACGCGGTGGCGCGCCTGATTTGGGCGTGGCGGGCGTGGCCGGTTTGGGCGCTGGCTGGTCGAGCAGGCGGAAAAAGGTTTCATCCTGGCGGATCATGCCCATGTCGGACCGGGCGCGTTCCTCAATGGCCATCAACCCGCGTTTCAAATCCTCGACTTCGGCCTCCAGCGCGCGGTTGCGCTCGTCCAGCTCCGCGTTGTCCTCGATCTGAGCGCGCACGGCGATGCGCAGGGCCTGCGTTTGGCGCGCGCCGTCTTCGGCGATCCACAGCGAGTACTGCAAGAACACCAGCGCCGCGATCAGCACCGCCACCAGTATTTGCATGAGGAACGAGAAACGTGTGGGAAGGAGAGACCGACCAGATTATGGTGAGCGTGCCGCTTGCAAAACCACCCTCACCCTTGCCCCGCTCCCGCTGGCGGGAAAGGGGTTCTCACACGGTCTCTACCTTACGGTGAAGGACGGCGCCGGAACGGGCGCCGTCCTGATTTTCCTCAGCTCGGGAACACGTTGAACGCAGCCTTGCCAGGATAGGTCGCGGCGGAACCCAACTCCTCCTCGATCACCAGCAGACGGTTGTATTTGGCGACGCGGTCCGAACGGCTGAGCGAGCCGGTTTTGATCTGGCTGGCGGCGGTGGCCACGGCCAAATCGGCGATCGTGCTGTCCTCGGTCTCACCGGAACGATGCGAGGAGATCGAGGTGTAACCGGCGGCGGCGGCCATATTGATCGCCGCCAGGGTTTCGGTCAGGGTGCCGATCTGGTTGACCTTGATCAGGATCGAGTTGGCGATGCCTTCGTCGATGCCGCGCTTGAGAATCGAGGTGTTGGTCACGAACAGATCGTCGCCGACCAACTGAATTTTCTTGCCCAGTACCTGGGTCAGATAGGCCCAACCCGCCCAGTCGCTTTCGTCCAGACCGTCCTCGATGGAGACGATCGGATAACGGCTGACCCATTCGGCCAGCTTGTCGGAGAACTCATTGGAAGTAAAGGACTTACCCTCGGCTTCCAGCACGTACTGGCCGTTCTTGTAGAACTCGGAGCTGGCGCAGTCCAGAGCTAGATAGATGTCCTTGCCCGGCGCGTAGCCCGCCTGCTTGATGGCTTCCATCACCACGTCCAGCGCGGCTTCGTTGGAGGGCAGGTTGGGGGCGAAGCCGCCCTCGTCGCCGACCGCCGTGTTCAGGCCCTGTTTCTTCAGCACCGCTTTCAGGGCGTGGAACACTTCGGCCCCCCAACGCAGCGCTTCGCGGAAGCTGGGCGCGCCGACCGGCATGATCATGAATTCCTGGATGTCCACGCTGTTGTCGGCGTGGGCGCCGCCGTTGAGGATATTCATCATCGGCACCGGCAGATGGTACGGGCCGGTGGGATTCAGATATTTGTACAGCGGCACGCCGGCTTCGGCGGCGGCGGCGTGGGCGACCGCCATGGAGACGCCCAGGAGGGCGTTGGCGCCCAGTCGGCTCTTGGTGGGGGTGCCGTCCAGGTCGATCATCTTCTGGTCGATGGCGGCCTGGTTGTTGACGGCTTCCACGCCGACCAAGGCATTGCGCAGCTCGCTGTTGACGTTGGCGACCGCCTTGAGCACGCCCTTACCCAGATAGCGACTCTTGTCACCGTCGCGCAATTCCAGCGCCTCGCGGCTGCCGGTGGACGCACCGGACGGCACCATCGCGACGCCCTTGGCGCCGGATTCCAGGATGACATCGACGCCGACGGTTGGGTTGCCGCGCGAATCCAGGATTTCACGGCCATGAACCAGCTTGATTTTTGACATGGTTAACTTCCTCTCTGGGGTGGGTTTGCGTGGATATGAGACGCTTGACGAAGATCAGTGTAGTTCGGTTTCCAGGAAGCCGTGGCGTTTCACGGTTTCGTCCAGCGCCACGAGCGTGGCCAGCAACGGCTCCAGCCGGTCCAGCGGCCAGGCGTTGGGACCGTCGCTCAACGCTCGATCCGGATCGGGATGGGTTTCCACGAACAATCCGGCGATGCCCGCCGCCACCGCCGCCCGCGCCAGCACTGGCACGAACTCGCGCTGGCCGCCGGAGGCATCGCCCCGACCGCCCGGCAATTGCACGGAATGGGTGGCGTCGAACACGACCGGACAGCCGGTGGCGCGCATCACCATCAGGGCGCGCATATCGGACACCAGGTTATTGTAACCAAAGGACGCCCCGCGTTCGCAGACCAGAATGTGTTTGTTGCCGACATCGCGCGCCTTGGCGACCACGTTGCGCATGTCCCACGGGGCGAGAAACTGGCCTT
>JAWOHQ010000387.1:0-2790 GCA_046485105.1 Candidatus Competibacteraceae bacterium
CCCTGCTTGCCGAGGGAAGCCAGCAATGGATTGCCCACCGTCAGATAGGCTTCCTCCGGGTCGATTTCCTCGCCCAGGCGGGCCAGATCGCGCTCGGCCCGGATGTCGCCCCAATAGAGCTGACAGGGATTGAGGATCAAGACATGAACGTCGATGTGCCGCGCCAACCCGGCCAGCAAGTCCAGATAGAGCGGCGGCAACGCGGCCACGCCGATCATGCTGATCCGTTCCGGCAACCGGCCCGGATCGACAGCGCCGCGGGCCAGCGCCGCGCGGAACTGTTCCTGGACCCGCACTCGATGCGCCTCGCCGCCGTGCGCCAGCCAGCGCCACAGTTCCGCCTGCCAGTGATCCTCTTGGCCCGTTTCCCATTGCTTGATCCAGTCCGGCCGGTAGACCAGATATTGATCGAAGCAGTCGGCGATGCGGCCGGCCAGTTCGTGGCGGCGGAAGTCGTCATGGCCATCGCCGAGATACGCCCGCACCGGCGCGAAGCAGGGCGACTCGTCCACCTCCCGCAACAAAGTCATGAGCCGCCAGTGCAGCACCGGCTTGTCGAAGGTCGAGGTCGGGGGCAGATAACGCAACACCGCCCGGGCCATCTCCCAGAGAAAGGTCGCGGGAAACTGGACGCTCAAATTGGCGCAGACGCCCAATCGATCGGCCAGCCGCAACGCCAACCAGCGGGCCATGCCGTTGCTTTGCGCCACGACCACTTCCCGCGCCAGCGGCGAGCGCAACGGTTGGCTCAGGAGGTCCGCCAGCCGGTCGGCCAGGATTTCCAGACGGTTGCTCTGATGGGTGTAGAGCGCCATGGGTGGTTAGGGGTAGGGGAGTTTTAAATTTTAAGTTTTAATTTATAAATCAGCAGGTTGATTTTAATTTTGTCCGGTTCCGAATCGGAGAGACTGTCCCGATCATCGTGGTTTTGGTCGGGCCGGAGCCGTCCTCGCGCGGACTAAATGGTCTTCAAGACGCTTGGCGCGGCTGGGTATGTTCCGCCAACCGCCGCAGAGCCGCGCTCAATCGCGTGTCTCCCAGATTGTGGGCGGTAGCTTCCAGCAACCGGGCGTTGTGCTCGGTCAGGGTCAGCGGGGGCCGGCGGGGCAGCGGGGCGGCGGCGGCGGGCACAATCCGAATGCGCGGCTTGGGCAACTCGATCTCCAAGTGCTGTCCCAACGCCTGCCGGATGCTGGGCAGCGCATAACGGAGCCGGGTCGCCCAACTGGCCGAATCGGTCTGCACCTCCCATCCTTCCCGATCCATGCGGACCAGGATCGCATGATCGCGGAGATGCGGCGGCAGGTAGGCGAGAAAGAGCTGGCTGGATTGCGCCAACTGGTCGGCTTGGGCCACCAACTGCCCCAGTACACCCTTCTGGCGGTGCAAGGTTTCGCCGACGGTGGCCATGGGCGCCACCGACGCAATCTTCCGAGGCAGCGGCGAGCGCGTAGCGGCGGGCGATGGTAACGACGGCGGATCCGCAGCGGGGATCGACTGATTCGGTATGGCTTCCAACAATCGGGCATAGGCGGGCGCCGCCTCGGCGACCGTCCCCGATCCGGATTCGGCGGCGGGAGCCAGTTCCGGTTCGGACACCGAGCCGTAGCCCCGCAACATCTTGAGCAACCGTGCGGTATGCTGACGCGCCGCCGCTCGGCCTTCAGGATCGGCCATGGTCAACCCTCCCGTTCACGCACCGCTCTCCACGTCATGGGTACGGGAAAATCACTTCGAACCGTTGCCGAAGAATCATCGTTCTGTACAAGCCTTGCCGTTGCAATCTCGTCAGACAAGACTTTCGCTCAAACTCCTCGAAATCACAAGTGGTTACAATGTATTTGGGAGGAGGGCCATGTAAAAAATCAGCGTTGATCGAGCGTTGGTTAAAAACCGACACCCTCTATGACCCGACCGCTGGCAGCGGTGGGATGCTGGTACATTCCGCACCTCCGCGATAAAGCGCCGCTCATTTTCAAGGCGCAGCTGGTCGGCGTGGGCCGCTGGCTGCATCGCCACCGACCGGTGCGCGTGGAATTCACCGATGATGCGGCGCTGTTTCGCAACGCCAACACGCCGGAAGACTTGGGGCGGCTGGATGCGGATTGGTCGCGAGGGTGATTGCCTCCGGGGCGGACATTGAAAAAAGCCCTCACCCCCAGCCCCTCTCCCACAGGGAGAGAGGAGTTTTTGTCCGGTCCATCAAGCATTCAATCCCTGCTTGACCGCCCAGACCGCCGCCTCGACCCGCGAATCCAGATTGAGTTTGCGTAGCAGGTGCTTGACGTGAACCTTCACCGTGCCTTCGGTGATTTTCAGTTTGCGGGCGATCAGCTTGTTGCTGTGGCCGGCGGCGATCAACGAGAGAGTTTCCCGCTCCCGTTCGGTGAGCTTGACGCTGTCGATAGGCCGGGGCTGGCTCTCGTGCCGCAGGGCGTCGGCCAGAATCGCCGCGACCCGCTCGCCGAGAACGATCTGGCCCCGGGCGGCGGTTTTCAGGCTCTCCAGCACCTCCTCCGGCTCCATGTCCTTCAGCAAATAGCCGTCGGCCCCGAGCCGCAGCGCCGCCACCACGTCCTCCTCGCTGTCGGAGACGGTCAGGACGATCACCCGCGCGTCCAGGTCGGCGGCCTTGAGCGCCCGCAGCGTGTCCAGGCCGCTCAGGCCGCGCAGGTTCAGATCGAGCAGGATCAGATCCGGCCGCAACTGGCGGGCGAGTTCCAGTCCCCGTCGCCCGTCCCCGGCCTCGCCGGCCAGCCGCAGGGAATCCTCCATGGCGATGAGCTGCAA
>JAWOHQ010000422.1:0-11589 GCA_046485105.1 Candidatus Competibacteraceae bacterium
GGTAATGTCCCCGTTTATGGGATGTAATGTCCCCGTTTATGGGATGTAATGTCCCCGTTTATGGGATGTAATGTCCCCGTTTATGGGATGTAATGTCCCCGTTTATGGGATGTAATGTCCCCGTTTATGGGATGAACTCTCTAACTGTCCCCGTTAATGGGATATTTCCAGGAATTTCGGGAAAAAGCCCGCAATAAATTTTTCATAAACAAAAATTTACAGAAATTTTCCAAAATTGGCGTCTCTGCCCATACTTTCCCGCTGGGTCTTTGAATGCCATGCGCGCGCGTGGCGATGGTTGAGACCTGGCGAATCCCAGTCGGACACGGAAATGTCCCCGTTTATGGGATCAATAATGTCCCCGGGGTTTCATTGGATTACGGGGACATTTCTGCTACGCTACAATCCATGACGCGCTCTAAAGACAAGCGTGGCGATGCAGAGGCCTGCCGAAAAATGGTTGTGACCGATCTGGCCGACCAGAACCTCAAGAAGCACATCGCCGCCATCCATATCAACAATCGGCTGACGCTCACGCAGCGCAAGGCCTCGAACGTGTTGCTCTATAACGCCTACGAGAACTTGCTGACGGCGCGCGTGCATCGCATCCGGGTCAAGGATCTGGCCGAAGCGATCGGCTTCAATACTCACAATCTGGAACCGCTGAAGGAAGCCTTGAAAACCCTGGCGCGGACCGTGCTGGAGTGGAATATCCTCGACGAGAACGGCGCCCACGAGGAATGTGGCGCCACCACCTTGCTGGCGCAAGCGGTCATCAAGGGCGGGTTCTGCACGTATGCCTACAGTCCGGACCTGTGCGAAAAACTTTATCGGCCCGAGATTTACGCGCTGCTCAACCTCAGCATCCAGCGCAAGTTCAGCAGCGGCTACGCCCTGGCGCTCTACGAAAACTGCCTGCGCTATCGACGGATTGGCACCACGGGCTGGATCGGCCTGGACAATCTCAAGCGGTTGCTGGGACTCGGCGAGAACGACGCTTACTACCAGGATTTTCGGAAGTTCAACGACAAGATCATCAAACCGGCGGTGCGGCAGGTCAACGAAACCTCGGATCTGTTTTTGGACACCCAGTACCAGCGCGACAATCGCCGGATCACGGCGGTGCGCTTCCAGGTCAGCGACAACCCGCAAATGCTGCTGTTCGCCCAAAAGCAGGCCGCGATGGCGGCGGCTCTGGAGGAGACCCGGGAAGCGCCAGTGAATGAACCGGTAGTTGGCGAAGAGAGCGGGGAGAGCCAGGAGCAACTGCGCGAGAAGTTGGTCGCCTTCGGTTTGAGCGAGCGCCAGATCCGCATGGCGCTCGCCGCGCACGACCCTGTTTACCTGGAAGGCAACATCGCGGTGGTCGAGCGTGATCTGATCGCCGGCAAGGTGCAAAATTTACCGGCCTATCTGCTGGCGGCGCTGCGCGAGGATTATCGGCCGGCGACCCAGATCCAAACGACGGTCGTCAGTCCTGCGGTGGCTCTCGATCCCGCTAAATGCGCCGAGATGCTGGAGGCGCAGCGGGAACGCCTGCGCACGCAATTCCAGGCCGAGCGCTTGCAAGCGGCCCTGGAAAGTTTGAACGCTCTGGAGCGGGCGGCGCTGGAACGCGACTACCTCGCCGGACTGGAGCAGGACGATGGTTTTGAAGCCCGGCTCATTCTCGGCCTGCATCGGAAAAGCGGTTTGAACAGCAAGATCGTGGAAAGTCATTTCCGGGCGTTCGCCCGCGAACGGCTGGTCGGCGCCTTGGACGAGGCGGAGTTTGCCACCTATGCTGATCTTCAAGAGGGCGATGGTCGTGAGGCGACGACCGGTGCGTCCTGATCGCGGATCGTGAACGGAAGGTTGGCATCGATCGGGTTGACAGGGATAGATCATCCTTCCCGTTCAGGATACGATTCGCCATGTTCCTCAACAATGGAGGAAACAGAATGCGGCGAACTGAAATGGCTTGGATTTTACTCGTTTGGCTCGGAGTTGGCTGGGGAGCATTCGCGACGACCGGCGTCCCTCCAGATCGAGGCGATTCCGACCATGGGGTGTTCGATCGGCTGGGGAGCGGAGTCCAGATCGGTAGTGTTTTGATTTTTCTAGGGGTAGTTGGGGGTGGGATAATGCTGCTTCACAGTGGTCGCCACCGGCTGTGGATGGAGCGGGAAGCGTTCCAGAACCAGATCTTCGCTCTCGACCAGCAGCGACGAGAGATGGAAGCAGAGCTAGCCAACATGGCAGCGGAATTGGCTAAACAATCTCAGAGCTTGGAAGCCCTACGGGATAGCGAGCAGCGTTTTCGAACCCTGACCCAGCAACTGCCTATCGGTATTTTCATGACCGACCTTCAGGGCCAGTGCCGATACGTCAACGAACGCTGGCGCCAGCTGACGGGCCTGACCGCCCAACAGGCCACCGAGTCGGCTTGGACTCAAGCCGTGCATCCAGATGACCGCGAACCCGTCTTGCAGGCTTGGCGGCAAGCCATCGAGCGCGGCGTCGAGTTTGTGGCCGACCACCGGTTTTGCAGTCCTTCGGGCCGGGTGAGCTGGCTGAACACCCGGATCGAGCCTCTGCTGAATCACGCTGGCCGCGTGAGTGGTTATCTGGGCGCCAGCGCGGATATCGCCGATCTGAAGAAGGCCGAGGAGACCCTGCGGGCCAGCGAAGCGCGCTTCCGCGGCTACTTCGAGCTGCCGCTGATTGGTATCGCCTTGACCGGACCCGACAAACGCTGGTGGGAGGTCAACGAACGACTGGGCGAGATGCTCGGCTACCGGCGGACCCAGCTCCTGCGCATGAGTTGGGCCGAAATGACCCATCCCGACGATCTGGCCATCGAAGTGGCGCAGTTCGAGCGGGCCATGAACCGCCGGATCGACAGCTACTCACTCGACAAGCGCTTCATCCGCCCGGATGACTCAGTGCTTTATGCCAGCGTTTCCAGTCGCTGCGTGCGCCGACCCAACGGCGTGGTGGATTACTTTGTGACCGTCGTGCAGGACATCACCGAGCGCAAGGAGGCGGAAGAACGGATTCGGCAACTCTCCCAGTATGATTCTCTGACCGGACTGCCCAACCGGGAATTGTTGGCCGACCGACTCCAGCAGGCGGTGTTGCGGGCTGGCCGAAACCACACGCAGGTCGGACTGCTGTTGGTGGACCTCGATCATTTCAAGCGAATCAACGATACCCTGGGCCACCCAGTTGGGGATCAATTGCTGCGGGAAGCAGCGGCGCGGTTGCAAAAATGCGCGCGATCTTGCGATACCGTGTCCCGGCAAGGGGGCGATGAGTTCACCATCTTGCTCCCGGATTTGGACGCCGGCGATGAAGCCGCCCGAATCGCGCAGCGCTTTGTGGATGCCTTTGCCCAACCCTGCCCGATCGACGAGCACGAATTGCACGTTACGTGCAGTATCGGCATCAGCGTGTACCCACGCGATGGACACAACGCCGAGATGCTGATGAAAAACGCCGATACCGCCCTTCATCGCGCCAAGGACATGGGACGGAACAGCTACCAATTCTACCTGTCCGGCGCCACGATGATGGCCCGCGAACGGCTAAATCTGGAGACCAGCCTGCGCCATGCCGTGGAGCGCCAGGAGTTGGAGCTGTTCTATCAGCCGAAGTGGGATTTCCACACCGCCGCCATCACCGGGTGCGAAGCTCTGGTCCGTTGGAACCATCCTCAACTGGGGTTGCTGCCGCCGGCCCGATTTATCGCTATCGCCGAGGATAGCGGTCTGGTTCTGCCCCTGGGGGAATGGGTGCTGCGCACCGCGGTCCGCGAGGTCGGTCGCCTGCACGGCGGGGGATTTCCCGGGTTGCGCATCGCGGTCAACCTGTCGGCCCGCCAGTTCCGCCAGGTCGAACTGGCCGATCTGGTGCATGAAGTACTGGCGGTCAGCGGTTTCGATGGAAACTGCCTGGAACTGGAATTGACCGAAGGCATCCTGATGCATCATACCGAGGAGAATCTGGCGACGCTGAAGGCGTTCAAGACCATGGGGGTGCGGATCGCCATCGACGATTTCGGAACCGGCTATTCGTCGTTGAGTTACCTGCAACGTTTTCCCGTGGACGTGCTCAAGATCGACCGCTCCTTTGTCATGGATTTGCCCGCCAGCGCCAGCAGCGGCGCCATCGTGGAAGCCATCGTCACCCTGGCCCACGGGCTGGGGCTGGAAGTGGTGGCGGAAGGCGTGGAAACCGCGGAACAACGGGATTTCCTGGGCGCGCGCGGTTGCGACGAGGGTCAGGGTTATCTGTTTGGCCGACCGATGCCGCTGGTTGAATTTCGGAAGCTGCTGGCTCAGGATCGACTTAGAACGGCAGCAGCAACGGTACCGCCAACAGGGTGAGCGCCATCACCAGCAGCAACAGGGGTAGCCCCACTTTGACGAAGTCGTTGAACCGGTAGCCGCCGGGCGCCAGCACCAGGGTGTTGACCGGCGAGGAGACTGGCGTCAGGAACGCCGCCGAGGCCGCCACCGCCACGGTCATGGCGAAGGGGTAGGGCGAGAAGCCCAGTTTTTGCGCGGCGACGATGGCGATCGGAGCCACCAGAACCGCCGTGGCGGTGTTGGAAATGAAAGCGCCGATCAACGCCGCCAGCAGAAAAATACCGGTCAAAAGCGCCAGCGGCCCGAACGGCCCGAGTCCGGTCGCCAGCCCGTCCGCGACCAGCGCCACGCCGCCGGTCTGCTCCAGCGCCCGAGCCAGGGGTAACATGCCGGCGATGACCACCAGGCTCGGCCAGTTGATCGCCCGGTAGGCATCTTCCATGCGCAGGCAGCGGAACAGGCCCATGGCCAGGGCCGCCAGCAGCACCGCCGCCACGTTGTGGACCAGGCCGAACGTCATCGCTGCCACCATCGCCAGCAGGATCAGCAGCGCGAACGGTGCTTGCCGATAGGCCGGAGCCACCTCGCTCAGTTCCGCCGGCAGGTTGAGCACCAGAAAATCCTTGGCGTCGCCGCGGAGCCGGCCGATCTGCTTCCAGGCGCCGGCGACCAGCAGGATGTCGCCGGACGCCAGTTTTTCCTCGAGCAGGGTTCCCGGCAGCGGATGGTCGCCCCGACGGACGCCCAGCACGCTCAGGCTATGCCGGGAGCGGAAAGCGGCCTGGCGCAGATTTTGCCCGATCAGCTTCGAGTCTGGCGGCAGCAACACCTCGGCGATGCCCAGTTCCAGGGCCAGATTCTGGCGCTGGCTGTCCTCCACGATCAGCGCGGTCAATCCCTCGCTGGCGCGCAGGCGTTCGGCCGCGTCCGCCGGGCCGACCACGTACAGGGCGTCGCCGGAGCGAAACTCGGTGTCGGCGAGCGCGGGCGCGATGGATTCGCCGAAACGCCCTTGGTGCTGGATGCCGACGATGGTGACGCCGTAACGGGTGCGCAGCTCGGCCTGAGCCACGGTCTGACCGGCCAGCGGCGAATCCATGCCGACGTGCAGGCGGTGCAACTGGCCGGTCAAATCGTAACGCTCGGCCAATTCCCGCAAGGTGTGGCGGCGGGCGGCCAATTCGGTCCGGGGGGGGCTGGCCGGCAGCAAGCGGGAGCCGACGAGCCACATGTAGACGATGCCCGCCGCCAGGGCCAGCAGGCCGATGGGCGTGATGTCGAAGAACCCGAACGGTTGCAGGCCGGCGTTACGCAGGGCGTCGTTCACCACCAGGTTGGGCGGGGTGGCGATCAGGGTCAGCATGCCGCTGAACAGCGCGGCGAAGGCCAGCGGCATCATCAATCGGCCCGGACTGATGCCGAGGCGGGCGGCAATGCCCAGCGCCACCGGGATGAAGATCGCCACCACTCCGGTGGAACTCATGAACGCACCCAGTGCGGCCACCGCCAGCATCAACAGCACCAGCAGCCGGTTTTCGCTGGCGCCGGCCATGCGGGTCAGCCAGACGCCGACCTGATAGGCGACGCCGGTGCGAACCAGTCCCTCGCCGACCACGAACAGCCCGGCGATCAGCAGGATCAGCGGATCGCCGAAGCCGGCGACCGCCTCGGTCACCGGCAGGATGTCGCCGAGCACCAGCGCCAGAATCACCATCAGGGCCACCACGTCCGGCCGCAGCCGGTCACTGGCGAACAGGACGACGGTGACGGCCAGCAGCCCGAACACGAAGAGGGCGTCACTTTCGATCATGGTGGGTGAATTCCGGATGGTTACTCAAATCTTGATCGGGGTGACGATCATCTGAATTTCCCGCAGGTGCAGACGGCGTTGCATGGCGATGGCCGTGTGGTTGTGCAGCCAGCCGATCAACCAGTTTTCGCTGGGGAAGATCAGCTTGCTACTCAGACAGATGCTGTTGGGATAATCCATAACGACCCTGACGATCAGTTCTTCCAGCTCCGCTTCCACGTCGGTGCCATAGGTCGCGTAAGAGGTCGCGGCCCAGCCTTGCTGGTGGCAGTAATGCACGTAGTAGCGCAGCGAGTTTTCGATCTGGTATTGCAGCGAGCGCAACGCGCCCTTGCCGCCGAAGCTCTCGGCGTCCACCTCGCCGACGCTGACGAAGATGAAGTTCTTGAAATGGCCGGGGAACAACTCGTTGAGCCACTTGAGCGCGTACATGCCCAGGCCGCGGTTTTTGCCGATCAGGAAAATCGCGGTCGGTTGCGCGGCGTCCAGCGGCGGTTCCGGCAGATCCTCTTCGTTCCAGTCCGGGCGCGGCGCGTACAGCGCGTCGATCAGCTGCAACTGTCGGCGGACTTGTTCGTAATGCCGCTTGATCAACACGCACAGCCCGATGATCAGACCGGTGACGAGCAGCGTCAACCAGCCGCCCTCGGTGAACTTCTCCACCACCGTGACCACCAGAATGCCGCTGGCCACCACGAATCCGAGCAGCGCCAGCAGCAGTCGCGATTTCCAGTTCGCCTCGTCGTAGCGGCTTCTCCACCAGTGTCGGCACAGGCCCAGCAGCGACAGCGAAAAGGTCAGAAAAACGTTGATGCTGTACAGCACCACCAGGATCGCCACGTTGCCCCGGGTCCACAGCAGGAGACCGATCGCTCCCAGCCCCATCAGGAAAATGCCGTTCTGGGTGACCAGGCGGGCGGACAGGTTGCGAAACTGACGGGGCACCCAGGAATCCACCGCCATGCTGGCCAGCACCGTCGGTCCGCCGAGGAATCCGGTGTTGCAGGCGGCGAACAACAGTCCTGCTTCCAGGACCAGCACCACGGCGAGCAGGGTTAAGCTGGTGGTGGGATCGAATTGTAAGCTATCGATGATGGCGCCGAAGGTCACCGCGTTGAGGGTCTGGTGGGCGACAGGCTGGACCTCCCAGAGCAGATAGAGCAGGAGGATGCCGCCGGCGGTGAAACTGAGCGCGCCGGCCATGTAAAACATGGTGAACCTGCCGGTGCGGACTCGCGGTTCGCTCAGCATATTGACGTTGTTGGAGACCGCTTCCAAACCCGTGTAGGTGCCGCCGCCCAGCGAATAGGCCCGCAGAAACAGCGAAACGGCAAAGATCCAGCCCATTTCCTGGGTGAGTTGCTCGGTTTCCGCAATGGTGTCCGGAATGAGGTGGGGCAGGCCGTCAGCGTGGGCGATGATCCCGTAGACGATCAGGAACGCATGGGTGAGGAAGAAGCCGACCAGGATCGGCAATAACAGCTTGAGGGGTTCCTTGAATCCGCGCAGGTTGAGACCGATCAGGATGATGCCGAGCGCCACTTCGATGGTCAGTTTGTAATGCTGGGCGCCCGGCGGCAGCAGACTGAGCAACGCGCTGACTCCGGCGGCGATGGAAATGGCGATGGTCAGCATGTAGTCCACCAGCAGGGCCGCGCCCGAGGTCAAGCCGGCGCGCGGTCCCAGCAGCTGAGTGGCTACTTTGTAACCACCGCCGCCGCTGGGGAACAGCTCGATGACCTGGTTGTAAGCCAGAGCGATGACGAACACGGTCACGAAGGTGGCGGCCGCCAGATACAGGCCGAAATGGGTGTACGGACCCAGCGCCAGAAATCCGGCCTCCGGTCCGTAGCAGACCGAGGATAGACCGTCGGCGCCAAGGCTGATCCAGGCCAGGAAGGCAACCAGGGCGATGTTTTTCCGGGTTTGTGGTTGAGAAGGATCGATTGGCTTGCCTGTAACCGACTCTCCGGGCTTGTCGACGAACGGCATGATGGCTCTCAGCGTTATTATTGCGCCTGCTCACTATAACTCATGTATGGTCCGCTCGGAGTTGTCAATAAATTCCCGGAACCCTGATCTGAAGGAACCTCTCGCATGCAGCAAGAGCCTGGAACTTTCACTCCCACCAGCAACCCGGAACCCCGCCGCTTCCCTTGCGCGCGCTGTGGCGCGGCGCTCCAGTACGCGCCCGGCGTCGAGGCGCTGCGTTGCGCCCATTGCGGTCACGAGAACTGTATCGAGGCCGCCGCCGCGCCGATCGTGGAGCAGGATTTTCGGCAAACGCTGCGGGGGTTGGCGGCGACCGCGGCGACTCGCGAAAACATTGTGATCCACTGCGACTCTTGTGGTGCGTCCTACGGCTTCGACCCGGCCACCCACGCCGGTCAATGTCCTTTCTGCGGCTCCCCAGTGGTGGCGAAGACCGAGCAGCACCGCGAATTACAGGTCCAGGCGCTGTTGCCGTTCCAAATCGCCCGTGACCAGGCTCGCGCGGCGTTTCGCCAATGGCTGGGCCGGTTGTGGTTCGCGCCCGGCAAACTCAAGACTTATGCCCGCAACGACGCCAGCCTGACCGGCATGTATGTCCCCTACTGGACCTACGACGCCGAAACCACCACGCATTACCGGGGGGAGCGCGGCGACGACTATCAAGTCCGGGAAACCTATCGCGCCATCGAGAACGGCCGGGAAGTCGAGCGGGTTCGCGTGGTGACCAAAACCCGCTGGACGCCAGCGGCAGGCGTTGTTTCCCGGTTCTTCGACGATGTGTTGGTACTGGCCAGCCGATCGCTGCCGCCGGCGGTGACCGAACGGCTGGAACCCTGGGATCTGGAACATTTAACTCCGTACCGGGAAGAGTACCTGAGCGGTTTCCGCAGCGAGATGTATCAAGTGGAGTTGGATCAGGGCTTCGAACGCGCTCGGGAGATCATGGCGCCCATCATTCGCCGCGACACCGAGCGCGACATCGGCGGCGACCGCCAGCGCATTCATGCCGTCGATACCCGCTACGGCGAGATCCGCTTCAAGCACATTCTATTGCCGGTGTGGATGTCGGCCTTCCGGTTCCGCGACCGCACTTACCGCTTCGTGGTCAACGGCCGCACGGGGGAGGTGCAGGGCGAGCGGCCCTATAGCTCGTGGAAGATCGCCTTCGCCATTCTGTTGGGGGCATTGCTGGCCGGCGGTGGCCTGGCAATCTGGCAGGCGGTGCAGGGGGGTGGATAGAGTGCTTCGGACCTGGATATCGACCTGATTAGGCTTACCGTGATTGACCGGTTCTCGCCCTTCATATCCACGTCGAGAACACGGCCATGGTTGATGTTACAGATTTTCACCGCCGTGCCGCGGATTTCGCCAGCGGCGAGTTGGCGCCCAACAGATCGATCCCTTTTATGTCGGCGCGGCCGGTTAAAATCGACAGATACCGACTGACGGCGTGGCGTTGCCCGTGCTCGCGGAGATCATTGGCGATTTGGTCGCGCACCATTTCGTAGGTCAGGGACCAGCCTTCGGTTTTCCGATGCAGTTGAATCACATGAAACCCGAAACGGCTTTCCACCGGCTGACAGGAAGTTTCGCCCTCCCGCATCCCGGTCAGCGCCCGCTCAAATTCCGGTACGGTCTGGGCCAGGCCGATCTGCCCGAGATGGCCGCCGGCCTGTTTGGATGGGCAGTCTGACAGCTGCGCCGCCAGTTCGGCAAAGTTCCTGGCTCGCTCGATCAGTTGTGCGATGGCGTTTTCGGCGCGGGCGCGGGCTTCGGCGCGGGCCTTGGCGTCGTCCGGCGGCGCCGCGCAGAGGATGTGGGAGACCTCGAACAGGTCGCCGCTACGGAATCGCTCGCGGTTGGTCGCAAAGAACTGCTGGCAGTGGGCCTCATCCGGCTCCGGGGCCTTGACCTCGCGTTCGAACAGCGCCGTGATGCGGTCGTCCTCGTCCTCGTCCTCGTCCGCGTCGGCGATCCCCAGACGGGCTGCTTCCTGCAGCAGCAGTTCCCTGGCGATCAACGCCAGCGTCGCCGAATACCGGGCGAGATCCTCGGATGGCGCTGGGTGATGCTGCATTTCGGCATGAATCGCGGCGTCGTCGATCTCGACGCCGTTAACGGTAATGGGCATGGAGTTCTCCACAAAAAACGCTGAGGGAGCTGACAAGCCTATAAACGTTCAGGCCCCCTTTCCTTAATTTTTAGGGGAAATCTGGTGCTCCACCTTACCCCAGAGGGCGGAGTTGGTGCTCCGCGCGCTCATTATGCAGCTTTGTTGCCCGCGCGGTTCAGGTAAATCTTCTTCACCCTCACGGAACCACCCGCGTCGCGCGCCCTGGAAATCGCATTGACGACGCATTGCGCCGCCAAGACCGGTCACGGCGGGAACCCCTTCAGGTCTTCGCCGTGATGGAGGGCTATACTGTTAAAAATCCACTCCGACCTGGACTGTGAGGTGTCCCCGCCACGCTCGACCGTGCTTGCGGGGGCCTTATTGTTGCCGAATTGTTGCCGACTGGAGGATGCAGCGGGTGATGACCGACCCGAGTTCGGCCTTTTCTTCCGGCGGTAACGTCAAGGACATGGCCGAACGCGGCGGCGACTTCGCCGGTGCCGTGGCCGAGGTGGCGACCCGGTATCGGCGCGGAATCCAGCGGATTCCGCTGGCGTTGCGCCTGACCAAGCGGCTTATGAAGATGGCGCCACGTATGGACCTGAGGGATTTCCTCGACTTGTCCGCCAGCTTCCAGGGCCAGTGTCACCACGAACCCGAGCATCTGGAGGCCGTCCAGCGTCTGTTGCGGGGGTAGATCATGTCGTACTGATTTTCCTGAAGATCATGGCTGGAGAGCGTACAAATGTTTAAGTCAGGGTTCTTCCGGGCAATTACCGGGGTTGCCCTTACGTTCTTACCTGTGGTATGAGCAAAAGACATGAATGAATTGTTAGCCGGAACTTCAAACTCTACAACGGCATCAGCAATGGCTGTCCGAAAAGCAGCCCGTGCGTAAGGAAGGTAATGAATTCCGCCCCCACCCTGGAAGTCCTCGACATCCACAAGCGTTACGGCGACCACGAAGTTCTGAAAGGTATCGACCTGACCGCCCACGATGGCGATGTCATCTCCATCATCGGTTCGAGCGGCTCCGGGAAATCCACCTTTTTGCGTTGCATTAACCTGCTCGAACAACCTTCGCGGGGCGAAATCCGACTCCGGGGCGAGATGTTGGCCCTGCGCGCGGACCGGCATGGCGAATTGCAGGCGGCCAGCCGCAAACAACTCGAACGGCTGCGCGCGCGGATCGGTTTTGTGTTTCAGAGCTTCAATCTTTGGCCGCACCTGACCATTCTCGACAACCTCACTCTCGCCCCGATGCAGGTCGGCGGTCTCGACCGCAAAACGGCCCGCGCTCGGGCCGACGCGCTGCTCCAGAAAGT
>JAWOHQ010000426.1:0-6364 GCA_046485105.1 Candidatus Competibacteraceae bacterium
TGGGCGCGGGGTTACTTCGTGTCGACGGTGGGTCGAGACGAAGCGGTGATTCGCGGCTATATTCGGCGGCAGGAAGAGGAAGACCGCCGGTTGGATCAACTCCACTTTGACCCGGATCACCCCCCGTCAGGGGGTGCCCGTTAGGAGGGCCGCGTTAGCGACCCTCCGGACCACCTCCAGGTGGTCCCCGACGGTGGGGCCGCGTTAGCGACCCCGATTAGCCGCTTTGAGCGGCTCATGAACGAAAGCCCCCGGGCTCTGCCGGGGGATGGTTACTCAGCCTTTAGGCGGGTTTTCAGATCTTCTACGGTCATGTTTGGCTCTCCGATCATCCATCCTTTGCGCGGGGCATTGTCGCCAGGTTTCGGATAGACCGCAAATGGCGATACAGAAACTGGTGTGGGAGGAGGGTTTGGAGGGAAGCGGTGACTGCTCGTTTACCCCCGATTTAAGAATCACCCAGGCACTCGCCCAGCGCATCGGCCAGATTTTGCAACAGTTGAAAATAGGCATCGGGACCGGCGGTCAACTCCGCGCCCAGCGGATCGAGCACCCCGCGCCGCGCGTCGCTCCCCGCAATGACGGTTTCCACCAGTGCCGGCTGAAACTGCGGTTCGCTGAACACGCAACGGGCCTGGAGATCGCGGATTCGCCCCTGGATTTCCGCTACCCGTTTCGCGCCGGGTCGCTGTTCCGGTTGGAGAACGACCGAACCCACGGCGTTCAGACCATAGCGCCGCTCGAAGTATTGATAGGCGTCGTGAAACACGATGTAGGGCCGATCCTGGATTGGCTTCAGTTTCGTGGCCAAGCGCTGATTCAGCTGATCGAGACGCTCGATCAGCGCCGCGCCGTTGCGCGCATAGTCGGCTTGGTGAGCTGGGTCGACCTCACCGACCGTGGCCACGATCTGGCGGACCATGGCAATGGCGTTAATCGGGTCCAGCCAGACATGGGCATCGCGATCGACGTGATCGTGACCATGGTCGTGCTGGTTGTGATCGTGACCATGGTCGTGCCCGCGCTCGTGGTCGCCATGACCATGGGCGTGCGGCTCCCAAGCGCCGCCTTCCCGCAACGGCAAGACAGTCAGATCGGGCGCTTCCATCAGCGCTACGGCCCGCACCCGATCCGCGACGTTCGCCAGCGGCTTGATTAGAAAGGTCTCCAAATCCGGACCGATCCAGAACACGGCTTGGGCTTCGTTGATGGCGCGCAGGTCCGAAGGCCGCAGGCTATACTCGTGTGGCGACGCGCCGCCCGGCGTCAGCAGCGTCGGTTCGCCGACCCCCTCCATGACCCCCGCCACCAGTGAATGAACCGGCTTGATGCTCGCCACCACCCTGGTTTCGGCGGCGATGCCGACCAGTGGCCCGCACAATAGCAACATGCCCAGCAGCTTGAGCTGCCACCGTGCGTTCGACGAATTACCCTTGCTCATCAGCAAATCCTCATCTGGATGTTATAAAATACTCAAGTTATAGGATAACATTTCCTCATCACAGTCAAGATTTGGAGTCCGCAATGACCGCAGCCCTGGATGTGCATGCTTCCTCGCCAAGCGCCCGGCGGGCGCTGGCGCTTGCGGAACGCCTGTGTCAGGAGCGGGGAGTTCGTTTGACCGTGCTGCGTCGGCGCGTGCTGGAAATTATCTGGAGCCACGCCAGACCACTCGGGGCCTACGCGATCTTGGATGTGCTGCGTGGCGACGGCCGGGCGGGCGCGCCGCCCACGGTGTACCGGGCGTTGGATTTTCTGCTGGAACAGGGTCTGATCCACCGACTCGCCTCATTGAACGTCTTCACCGGCTGTTGCCAGCCGGATCACCGCCACGGGGGCCAGTTTCTGATCTGCAAGGACTGTGGGCGGGTCGACGAACTCAGCAATACCGAAGTCGAAAGTTTGCTGAATGGCGAAGCCGCCGCGCGCGGGTTCGAGGTGTGGACGCAGATGATCGAGGTGTTGGGTCACTGTCCGGACTGCCACCGGGGAGTCGCGCGTCGTGCCGACTGAGCCGTTGTTGACGGTCGAGGGCGTCAGTCTCGCCATTCGGGGTAACTCAATTCTGCAAGACGTGAATCTCCAGGTCAACACCGGGGAAATCGTCGCGCTAATCGGCCCGAACGGCGCCGGCAAATCCACCTTGGTGCGGGTCGTCCTGGGACTGCTCCAGCCGGAGCGGGGCCGGGTCTGGCGCAAACCGGGCGCGCGGATTGGCTACATGCCGCAACGGCTGGCGGTGGACGAGACCCTGCCGCTGACCGCGCGGCGTTTCATCACCCTGGGGATGCCGGCCTCGCGCGAGCAAGTCCGGGCCGTACTGGAAGAGGTGGGCGCCGCGCGGGTGCTCGATACGCCGGTGCAGGCGGTTTCCGGCGGGGAAATGCAACGGGTGCTGCTGGCGCGAGCGCTGCTGCGCAAACCCGATCTGCTGGTGCTGGATGAACCGATTCAAGGCGTGGACCTGAACGGCCAGTACGAACTGTACGACCTGATCAGCGACCTGCGCCGGAAGCGGGGCTGCGGCATCCTGATGGTGTCCCATGAATTGCATCTGGTCATGGCGGCCACCGATCATGTGCTGTGCCTGAACCGGCACGTCTGCTGTTCCGGACATCCGGAGCATGTCGCCCGCGATCCCGCCTACCTGAAACTGTTTGGCATCGATGGCGCGCGGCGGCTGGCGGTCTATCACCATCACCACAACCACCGCCATGACCTACATGGGATGGTGGTCGCCGGGGATTCTCCCGTTCCGGCGCGCTCCGCGGTGCATGATGAGGAAGAGGGGGTTCCCCCTCGATCCGAGGAGCGGAAAACGCATGGATGACTTTCTGATTCGCGCCATGCTCGGCGGCTTCGGGGTGGCGCTGGCCGCCGGGCCGTTGGGGACCTTTGTCGTTTGGCGGCGCATGGCCTATTTCGGCGATACCCTGGCGCATTCCGGGCTGCTGGGCGTGGTGCTCGGCATCGTGTTGAACGTCAACCCGCAACTGGGGGTGGTCGCCACCTGCCTGCTGGTGGCGTTGGTGCTGGTGCTGCTGCAACGGCAGCGCCGGCTGGCCGCCGATACCCTGCTGGGGATTCTCGCCCACGCCACTCTGTCGCTGGGATTGGTGGCGCTGGCCTTCATGGAAACGGTGCGCGTCGATCTGGTCGGTTATCTGTTCGGTGATATTTTGGCGATCAACATGACCGATCTATATTGGATCTGGGGCGGCGCCCTGCTGGCGCTGGGCGCGCTAGCCTGGCTGTGGCGCCCGTTGCTGGCCGCCACCGTTCACGAGGAACTGGCGCAGGTGGAAGGGGTGCCGGCTTTTTCAGTCCGCCTGGCCTTCATGGCGCTGATCGCGATTGTGATTGCCGTGGCGATGAAGGTGGTTGGCATCCTGCTGATCACTTCCCTGCTGATTATCCCGGCGGCAGCGGCGCGCCGCTTCGCCCGCTCGCCGGAAGGCATGGCGGTCCTGGCCAGCGTGTTTGGGTGTATGGCGGTGGGTTCGGGGCTGTGGGCCTCGCTGCGCTGGGACACGCCGGCCGGTCCCTCGGTGGTGGTGGCGGCCACCGCCCTATTCGTGCTGGCTTTCCTGATTCCCAGCCAGTCGAGGCGTCAGGCTTCCTGACCCCAAAAAGGGCGCAAGTCATGCACCCTTTTTGCTCGTCGACTCGGCGCCGATCAGGTATTGATCTTGTGCAGGGCGCGGCCGTGGACCGCCAGCGCCGCCTCGTGCATCGCCTCGTACAGGGTCGGATGGCCGTGGATGGTGCGGGCCAAGTCCTCGCTGCTGGCGTGGAACTCCATCGCCAGCACCGCCTCCTGAATCAACTCGGACGCGAACGGGCCGATGATGTGGCACCCCAGCAGCGCGTCGGTTTCCGCGTGGGCCAGCAGCTTGACCATCCCGGCGGTGACGTCCATGGCCTTGGCGCGACCGTTGGCGCTGAAGGGGAAGCTACCCGTCTTGTAGGGAATGCCAGCGGCCTTCAGCGCCTGCTCGGTCCTCCCCACCCAGGCGATCTCCGGGTTGGTGTAGATCACCCACGGAATGGCGTCGTAGTTCAGATGCCCGGGCTGGCCGGCGATGATCTCGGCCACCATGACCCCCTCCTCGGAACCCTTGTGCGCCAGCATCGGCCCGCGCACCACATCGCCAACGGCGTAGACGCCGGGCAGGTTGGTCTCGCAATGGTCGTCGACGTGGATATACCCCCCCTCGTCGAACAGCAAATCCGCCTCGGGCGCGGCGACATTATCCGTATTGGGCCGGCGTCCCACCGAGACCAGCAATTTCTCAACGATAATCTCGTGCTCGCCTTCCTTGTTCTTGTAGCGCACCCGAACGCCTTCCTCGGTCTTCTGAGTGGCGATCACCCGGGTACCGAGCTGGATGTCCAGACCCTGCTTCTTAAACTGCCGCAGCGCGTCGCGGGCGACCTGGTTATCGACCAGCGACAGAAAATCCTCAACCGCCTCCAGCATGAGGACCTGCGCGCCCAGCCGGTTCCACACGCTGCCCAACTCCAGGCCGATCACTCCGGCGCCGATCACCCCCAGGGTCTTGGGCGCCTGGCGAAAATCCAGCGCGCCGGTCGAATCGACGATCACCCCTTCGGCGTTATCCACCGGCGCGGCGCCGATTTCAATCGGCCGGGAACCGGTGGCGATGATGACGTTATCGGCGTTCACCACTTTCACCGAGCCATCTTGGGCGGTCACCTCAACCTCGCGACTGGCCAGTAGCTTGCCATGCCCCTTCAGCCACTCGACGCCGTTGGCCTTGAACAGCGCGCCGATGCCGTTGGTCAGTTGCAGGACGATGTCTTCCTTGCGCTTCATCATCTGGTCGAGATCCAGCGTTACGCCCTCGACGCGGATCCCGTGGTTGCCGATGCTTTCCCTGACATGATGGTATTGCTCGGATGACTCGAGCAGAACCTTGGATGGGATACAGCCCACATTCAGACAGGTGCCCCCCAGGGCTGGATCACCCTTGAAGTTGATCCACTTCTCGACACAGGCAGTTTCCAGTCCGAGTTGCGCGCAGCGAATCGCCGCCACGTAACCGGCGGGACCGCCGCCGATGACGATCACATCGTAAGTCTTGGCCATGCTTGCACCTTATGAGTAGGGGGAATCAGACGTTCAGAATCAGCCGAGCCGGGTCCTCGATACATTCCTTGACCGTCACCAGGAAGAGCACCGCCTCGCGGCCGTCGATGATCCGATGATCGTAGGAGTGCGCCACGTACATCATCGGCCGGATCACCATCTGACCGTTCTCCGCCACCGGCCGGTCCCGGGTGGCGTGCATGCCGAGAATACCGCTCTGGGGCGGATTGAGGATCGGCGTGGACATGAGCGAGCCGAACACCCCGCCGTTGGTGATGGTGAACGTGCCACCCATCATGTCCTCGACAGTCAGCGTTCCCTCCTTGGCCTTCTCGCCGAACTCGCCGATGGCTTTCTCGATGTCGGCCAGGCTCATCCGATCAACGTCGCGCAGGATCGGCACCACCAACCCACGCGGGGAAGCCACGGCGATGCCGATGTCGTAATAACCGTGATAGACGATGTCGTTGCCGTCGATGGAGGCATTCACCGCCGGAAAGCGTTTGAGCGCCTCCAGCACCGCCTTGACGAAGAAACCCATGAACCCCAGCCGCACCCCGTGCTTCTTCTCGAACGCATCCTTATAGCGATTGCGCAGATCCATCACCGGCTTCATGTTGATTTCGTTGAAAGTGGTCAACATGGCGGTGGTGTTTTTGGCCATCAACAGCCGTTCGGCGATGCGGGCGCGCAGCCGGGTCATCGCAACGCGCTGTTCCAGCCGGCCGAGCGCGTCGGGCGGCAGTGGTTCAGCGGGAGCCGGAGCCGGAGCCGGAGCGGGAGATGAAGCCGGGGCCGGAGCGGGAGATGAAGCCGGGGCCGGAGCGGGCGTCGGCGGCGCCGCAGCGATCTTGATCGTCGCCGGGGCGGGCGCCGGCGCGCCGGCCTTGCGCGCTTCAAGATACGCTAACACGTCGGCCTTGGTCACCCGACCGCCACGGCCGCTGCCCGGAATCTTGCCGACATCCAAGCCATGCTCGGCGGCCAGCCGGCGCACCGCCGGACTCAGTCCTTCCAGATCCACCTCGGTGGCGGCGACGGCGGCCGGGGCCGGCGCTGGCGAGGGAACCGTGGCCGGCGCCGGCATCTCGACCGCGGTGGGGACTTCGGCGGGAGCTTCGGCGGCGGCAACCTCCTCCAGAACCGCGATCACGTCGCCCGTGGCGACGACCTCGCCTTCCTGTCGCAGAATCTCGCTCAACACGCCATCGGCGGGGGCCGGAATGTCCAGCACGACCTTGTCGGTCTCCAAAT
>JAWOHQ010000487.1:0-12601 GCA_046485105.1 Candidatus Competibacteraceae bacterium
GTCTATCAGAGCGCGGGGAAGCAGTGAGAGGGGGAGATGAGGTTAGCTCTCTTTCGTTTGTGGGAAAGAGGTTTTGATGCGGTCGCTGAGAGGCTGAATCAGTCGGGGGCTTTCCGTCGGACCCTGTCCGACCCGCGGATCACCACCGTTTCAGCCCGAATCCCGGCCGGTTTTTGACCTCTTATCGACCACTGGCGCCGACGATGATCTTGCCGCCGCTGGATGGCAGGACGGTCTGCGGGGTCGCCCTGGAACGGGAGTTGCTGGTGGATCGGGTGGTTTGGGCGCTGCGGTTGCTAGTGGTGCGCGGAGTAATGATAGTGACGCCGCCAGCGCCGCGACCCGACGGATTGCCGCTCATCGCCAGCGAGCCAGTAGCGCCGGTGCGATACAGACCGCCCGCTCGGTTTTGCTGATATAAACTCAGAACCCGCACCACGTAGGTCTGAGTTTCCGAGAAGGGTGGAATCTGGTTGCCGTAGCGCTGTACCGCCCCCTCGCCGGCGTTGTAAGCGGCCACCGCCAGCCGGGTGTCCTGGAAGCGGTCGAGCAGCCAGCGTAAATAGCGGGCGCCACCCTGCATGTTGGCCACCGGATCGTAGGAGTTGCTGACGCCAAAGCGAGCGGCCGTGGCTGGCATCAGTTGCATCAGGCCCGTGGCGCCCTTGGGCGAAACTGCCTGTGGGTTGTAGGCCGATTCAGCCTGGATCACGGCGTGCATCAGCGCTGGATCGAGGCGGTGCTGCGCGGCGATGCGCTGGATGTCGGCGGCAAAGCGCTGGCGGTTGCTTTCGGCGGTGCGCGATAGCCGGACGGGCCCGGCGTTCCGGGAGCGGGCGTTCGAAGTATTCAGGGAGTTGCCCGGGCCGTACAGATTGAGCGGGGCGTAGCTGGAGGTGGGTTTGGCGCTCTCCTTACGGTAGGTCGGGGTTCGCATTACCAGTTTGTAGCGGGGATCGCTGGGAACGTTGCTCAGGTGTCGTACCCCCTTGCTGTCCACGAAGGCGTAAATGTCCGCCTGAACAGGTCCGGAAAGCGCTAGCGCCATGGGAATCAGACCGGCCAATAGCCGCCGCATCATCGGGTTCTCCTTTGGTTTTTATCAAGGGCCTGGTCGTGGCGAGACGGTCGGGTGATCGTCTTGACTCAGGCGGGAGAGTCGAGCGTCCGTCGGTCAACACGTCTAAGATTAACATCAAACCGCGCGGTCGCAACCGGCCAAGCCGGTCGGCGAAAGGCCAGTGAGTCGGTCAGCCATCTTCAATAGCTTGAATGTGAAGGCCAAAATTTCTTTGGCGCCGGCTTGGAAACTCTCAGGCATCGACCAGCAACCACAACAGCGCGCGCGAGCGAGGGAATTATGATGTTTAGAACCGCCGAACTGCAACGCAAGCTGCCCAAAGAGAATTATCACCAGCAGGTTCCGCAACTGCGGCAAGACCTGTTGATCGCGCAAATGGAACTACGGGAGGCCGATTTTCCAGTCATCGTGGTGTTTGCCGGGGTCGACGGCGCTGGCAAGAGCGAGACGGTCAACAAACTGTACGAATGGATGGATGCGCGCTGGTTGATCACCCGGGCCTTCGGCGAGCCTTCCGATGAGGAACGCGACCGCCCCGATTATTGGCGATTCTGGCGGGAATTACCGCCCCGGGGGCGGATGGCGTTATTTCTCAGTTCCTGGTATTCGCAGCCGATTCTCGATCAAGTCTACGGTCATAGCGGTTCGGCCGAATTCGACGAGCAACTCGAACGGATCAAGCGCTTCGAGCGGACCCTGGCCGACGATGGCGCGCTGATCCTGAAGTTCTGGATGCATCTGTCCAAGGACGCCCAGAAGGAACGGTTGCGCAAGCTGGAGAAGAACCCCTTGCTCCATTGGCGCATTTCCGAACGCGACTGGCGACATTGGGAGATGTACGACCGGTTCGTCATCGCCGCCGAGCGCGCCATCATGAAGACCAGCACCGGCCTGGCGCCCTGGAAAATCGTCGAGGGGTATGACGAGCGCTACCGCGGCATCACCGTGGCGACCGTCATTCGCGACGCCATCCGGTTCCGCTTGGAAGAGGCTCGGGCGGGGCGCGCCGCCAACGGTGAGGTCGCTGCTCACCCGCCGGGCGTGCTGGCGCCGGATCCCGCTGGATTGCCGCCGGTTACCATTCTGTCGCGGCTGGATATGGGCAAAACCCTGGCCAAGGCGGAGTATGACGCGGGTTTGAAACAGTATCAGGGTAAGTTGAACCAGTTGCAGCGCAAGGCCCGCGAACGCAAGGTCTCGACTCTGCTGGTGTTCGAGGGCTGGGACGCCGCCGGCAAGGGCGGCTGCATCCGCCGCATCACCGCCGCGCTGGACGCCCGCGATTATCAAGTGATTCAGATCGCCGCGCCCACCGACGAGGAAGCCGCCCACAGTTATTTGTGGCGCTTCTGGCGGCACCTGCCGCGGGCTGGCCGGGTCACCATCTATGACCGGAGTTGGTACGGACGGGTATTGGTGGAACGGATCGAAGGGTTTGCCCGCCCCCGGGAGTGGCAGCGCGCCTATGCCGAAATCAACGACTTCGAGGAACAGTTAGTGCAAAGCGGGATCGTTCTGGTGAAATTCTGGCTGCATATCACTCAGGACGAGCAATTGCGGCGGTTCAAGGAACGCGAGCAGACGCCCTATAAGGCTTGGAAGCTTACCGAGGAGGATTGGCGCAACCGCGAGCGCTGGACGGATTACGAACTGGCGGTCAACGACCTGGTCGAGCGCACCAGCACTCGCCAGGAGCCGTGGACGTTGATCGAAGCGAACGACAAGCGCCATGCGCGCATCGAAGTATTGCGAACGATCTGCGAGCGACTCGAAGCAGCTCTCGCCGAAAAACCAAAATCATCTGAATCCACAAAGAAAGAATGAAGAGGTGTTGGTTATGACCGAATCCGCCGAAATCGCTGTCAAGGAATCCGAATCCGCTGAAACCCAGCCGCGCGGCCGCCGTCGCCAGAGCCACGACGACCGCGCGGCGGTCGAGTCGCCCGTCGTGGAGCCGGAACCGCCCGCGCCGGAGGAAGAACCTCCTCCGGTGATTGATCTAGCGGCTCCCGAGTGGTACCTGAACCGCGAATTGACCTGGCTGGCGTTCAATCGCCGGGTGCTGCACGAAGCTCAGGACGAACGCACGCCACTGTTGGAGCGGGTGAAGTTCCTGGCCATCGTCAGTTCCAATCTCGACGAGTTCTTCATGAAGCGCATCGGCGGCCTCAAGCAGCAGATCGGCGCGCGGGTGCGGGAACTGACGGTGGATGGCCGCAGCCCCGAGCAGCAGTTGAGCGAATGTCTGGCGGTCGTGCGTGAGATTGTGGAACAGCAGCGGGTGCTGGCGTCCCAACTACACGTGCTGCTCAAGGAGCAGGGCATCGTGCTGCGCAGCTACAAGCGGTTGACGGACGAGCAACGCCAAGGGATGCGAAACTATTATCTGGAGAACATCTTTCCGCTGGTCACGCCGCAGACCATGGACCCGGCCCATCCCTTTCCGTTTATTTCCAATCTCTCGCTCAATCTGCTGGTGACAGTGCGCTATCCCAACGACGATTCCAGCGGGCTGGCGCGAATCAAGATTCCGGTCGGGTCCGGGATTCCCCGCTTCCTCAAGGTCGGCGACGAGGAGGTGTACGTGCCCTTGGAGGATGTGGTCGCCAACAATCTCGATCTGTTGTTCCCCGGCATGGTGATCGAGGCCTGCGAGCTGTTCCGGGTGACCCGCAACGCCATCGCGGAGCGCGCCGAGGATATGGCCGACGATCTGCTGGTGATGATCGAATCGGAGTTGCGCGAGCGCCGGTTCGCGCCGATCGTCCGGCTGGAGGTGGAGAGGAACATGGACGCGACCCACCGGGGCATGCTGGCCGCCGAACTCGGATTGGACGAAGTCAACGAGGTGTTCGAGGTCGATGGCATGATGGCGATGCGCGATCTGTTCCAAACCGTCGGCATCAACCGGCCGGAATTGCACGACCCGCCGCACCACCCGCTCGATCATCCCAAGCTGGCCGACAAACGCAATATTTTCCACATCATCCGCGAGACCGGCCCGATCCTGCTACAGCATCCCTACGAGTCGTTTGCGACCTCGGTCGAGCGCTTTGTGTTGGAGGCCAGCGACGATCCCAAGGTGCTGGCGATCAAGATGACCCTGTATCGCACCTCGTCGGATTCCAAGATCATCCAATATTTAATCGACGCCGCGCAGGATGGCAAGCAGGTGGCGGTGGTGGTGGAGTTGAAGGCGCGCTTCGACGAGGCGGCCAATATCCGCTGGGCGAACCGGCTGGAGGAGGCGGGTATCCACGTCACTTACGGGGTGGTGGGGTTGAAGACCCATAGCAAGGTGATTCTGGTGGTGCGGCGCGATTTCAACGGCCTGCGCCGTTACGCGCACATCGGCACTGGCAATTACCACGCCGGTACGGCCCGCCTGTACTGCGATCTGGGCTTGCTGACCTGCGATCCGCGGATCGGCGAGGATTTGACCGAACTGTTCAACTACCTGACCACCGGGTACGTACCCAAGCGCTACTACCAAAAGTTGCTCCCGGCGCCCAAGGTGTTGAAACCGGGGCTGTTGGCCCGAATCGAGCGGGAAATCGAGCACGCCCAGGCGGGGCGGCCGACGCTAATCCAGTTCAAGATGAACGCCTTGGAGGATAAGGAGCTCACGGCGGCGCTGTATCGCGCCTCGCAGGCGGGGGTGCCGGTGGACTTGATCGTGCGCGATACCTGTCGGCTGCGGCCGGGGATTCCGGGGTTGTCCGAGACCGTGCGCGTGATCAGCATCGTCGGCCGGTTCCTGGAGCACACCCGGATTTTCTATTTCCTGAACGGCGGAACCGAGGAGTATTTCATCGGCTCGGCGGACTGCATGAAACGCAACCTGGAAAGCCGGGTCGAGGTGGTGGCGCCGGTGGAGACGCCGGAATTGCAGCGGGATTTGCGGCAGATGCTTGAAGTGCAGCTCAACGACCGGCGCAGCGCTTGGGACATGCAGCCGGATGGGAGCTATATCCAGCGGACGCCGGCCGAGGACGAGGACCCGCGCGACTCGCAGGAGATCCTGATCGAACTGGCGGAGCGGCGGCAGCGGGAAGCCCGGCGGTTGAAGAAGCGCAAGCCCAAGGGCATCGCCCGTCGGGCGGTGTTTTGAGACTGGACGTTCGTGGATTTCCGGAGCTTCGACGCGGTCAGCGGCTGACTTTCATCCGGGCCGGATCAAAAATTCCGGACGCGATCACCTCGGCGGAGGCGATGGCGAAATTGAGGTTCTGGCCGACCTTGAGTCCCATGGTGGCGACGCCGATCACCGCGCCATCCCGCAGGATGACCGGCCCGCCGCTGTTGCCCGGACTGATCGGCGCCGAAATCTGGATGTAGCGGACGCCGTCGATTTCGCGCAGCCCGCTGATGATTCCGGTCGAGAACGTGCCTTCCAGACCGTAGGGATTGCCGATCACGAAGACTTCCAGACCGATCAGGTTCTGGTTGTAGGTCGGATCGAACGCAAAATGTTCCGGACTCTTGAGCGAGGTTGTCAGCAGCGCTAGATCCGGTTGCTTGCTGCGCTTGTTGACCCGAGCGACCGATTCCCGATCACCGCAGCGCACCGCCAGATTCGCGGCTTTCTCGATGACGTGGTGATTGGTGATGACCAGTCCATCCGATGACGCGAGCAGGCCGCTGCCCAGATTGGTGGTCTTGCCGTTTTGGAGAGAGACGATCAGGCAGGTCAGGGCGACGCCGCGCCGATAAATCCGTTGCCCTGGTTGGTCCTGATCCGGCCCCTCGGTTCTGGGGGCCATGCTCGTGGGAGGGGGGGTGGTGGTTGTCGGCGGCTTCGCCAGATCCATCAGTCCTCGTCGCAAGGAATCGAACAGGCCGCCCGTCGCTGGAGAAATCGGTTCGAGAGCGGCGATGGGCGCGGGTCGAGATGCGTCCGGGGTTGCGGGAGCCGCGCCAGCGACGGGCGCGGGCAAGATCGCTTGCAGGGTTTGCAGGGCGCCGATGCGCACGGCGTCCGCCGCGTCCGTGGTGGCCAATTGCCGCAGTTGTTCGATCATCCGCGGCTGATCGGCGGCGAAACGGTGAGCATTGGCGAACGCGCCGTTGGTGCGTTGTGTATCGCCGGTTTGGCCGTAGACCTGACCGAGATGAAGCCAGGTCGTCGCTCGGGCCGGCGCCAGGGACAGCGCGTAGACCAAGAGTCGCTCCGCCTCCTTGAGGCGGTGCAGTCGCAGGTAGGTCAGGCCCAGGTGGTCGGCGATTTCCGGATCGGTGGGGTCGGCGATAAAACCTTGGCGGAACGCCAGCAGCGCCTGTTTAAAACGGCCATCGGCCAGTTGTTCCTGACCGAGCTGATTGAAGGGTCGGGCTTGCCAGGGATCGCCTCCCTCCGGCCGGCGCAGGTTTTCCAGTTGCTCCCGAAAAGTCAACACCCCGATCGGGTCGCGCGTAATCGCCGCGGCGATCATCTGTTGGACATAGTAGTCGATGGCTCCGTATTGACTGCTGGCGCTGGCGGGGGCCGCGCCGGCCAGCGCCAGCGCCAGCGTCGCCAACAGCAATTTCACCAGCGTGTTCATGGCCATGACATCCAGCGATTCAGGGTGGGTCGGGCGGCAGCGTGTTGATGGGGACGATACCGGGATTCGGGGCGAGCGGCGGAACGATGGCCGCCTCCACCGGCAACTGATAAAGACGCAGGGTTTCCAGGGCGGCGGTGCGCAAGGTGTCGGCGGCCTCGTTTTCGGCGATGTTGCGCAGGATTTCCTCGGCGCGCATCGGGTTCTGGGCGAAACGGTAGGTATTGGCCAGCGCGCCCAAGGCGCGCCGGGCGTCGTTCATCAAGGCATAGATTTGAGCCAGTTGAAACCAGGCGACCGCCCGGCTGGGCTCCAGGGCGAGCGCTTGCAACAGGGCGGCCTCGGCCTCCGGCAGTCGGTCGAGTTTGCGGTAAACCAGTCCCAGATAATTGACCGCTTCGACATTGCCGGGATCACTCCGGCTGGCCTGCTGGAAGGCGTTCAATGCCGCATCCAGTTCGTCGGCTTGCAGGGCAGACTGCCCGCTGCGCAGGGCGGCTTGCGCCGCCGCCGCATCCAACGGAGCCGGTCGCGGATTCTGTTCCAGCATGCGCTGCATGGTCGTCACCCCGTTTTCGTCGTGAGCGACCGCCAGTTCGATCATCTGTTGTGCGTAGAAACGATTGGGTTCGCTGCCATGGGCGACGTGCGGCATCAAGGCTGGCCCCACCACCAGCAGCAGCAGCGCCAGGATCAGGTAGCGAGCGTTCATGGGCTTTTCTTGGCGTGCCGACCTTGATCAGGGTCGGGCTTACAGGTTGCGGATGGCGTCGTATTGCCGTTCCAGACTCAGTCGCTTGGATTCGGCCTGCTCGACGGTGAATTGACCCTTCTCGAGTTGGGCTTCGAAGGTCTGGATATCGCGGGTCAGATGCTGTTGCCGGCCCCGCAGTTCCGCGGTGCGCTGGTCGGTGGTGGATTTGGAACGATGCAACTGATCGATTTGTCGGGCGAGCGCTTGATTTCTGGCCTTGAGCGAAGCCAGTTGGCGGCGTTGTTCGGCGACTTCCTCGGCCTTCATTTGTCGCTCGGCTTCCAGATCGGCCCCTTCATTCCGTAGAGCGCGCAACTGATTCAGACTATCGTCGCGTTGCTCCTGCAAGTAGTGCTGGCGCAATTCGTAGTCGCCGGCCGCCAGTCCGCGCACGCCGCCGAAAAAACCGCCGGAGCGCGGATCGTTGCTGGGATCGGCGGCGCAACCGCCGAGTATGAATATGCCTAGAAGGCCGCTGATACGCAGGGTCCACATCTCAGACCTCTCGCTTTTCAAATGGACATCGTGTCGTAAATCCGCTGCAGGCTGGTGACGTTTTGGCTGGACTGCTGGCGGGTTTCCCTCAGTTCGACCAGGTTTTGTTCGAGCTGCCGGGTATATTGATCCTGTGGCCCCCGGGCCTGCCGGCTTTCCTTGTAGACCTGGTCGGCATCGGCCAGCTGCTTATCGGCCAGCGAGTTAATCTGCTTGGCTTTGGCCAGTTGTTTTTCCAGGCTGGCCTTTTGCCGGGTCATGGCGTCGCGGGAGGCCCGTCCGGCCCGGTATTCCCGTTGTACGCGTTGCGATTCGCGATCCAGTTGAGCGATTTCCTGACGGAGTTGGCGATTTTGCGCGGCGGCTTCCCGGGCGAATTCCTGGTTGCGTTGGATCTCGGCGATCAGGAAGTCTTCCTCGGTGGCGTATTGGGCCTTGCGCTCGGCGATCGAACTGCCGATACCGTAGCCGATCAGGCCGCCGGCCGCGGCGCCCACCAGCGCGCCGGTAGCCCGGTTGTCGCTAACAGCGGCGCCGAGCAACCCGCCCAGGATTGCGCCGAACGCCGCGCCTTGGGTGGCGGTCGCCTGCTGATCGCTCATGGAGCCATCCGTGGTGGCGCAACTGGATAGCAGCGAACCGACCAAGACAGCGGCGAGCAGGGATTTGCCTTGATAAAGAACGGACATGAGTATCTCCCCATCCCTCATCGCGCCGCGCGCGCGGCGCGAAACCCATTGAGAAATCAGATTTAACGCGAACGGACCACGGTCAGTCCATCGGTTTGGCTGGCGAAATAGGCGGCCAGGTCGGCGATGTCCTGCGCCGAAAGCGGCGCGGCGATGCCCTTCATGATGGCATTTTCGCGCGCTCCGGATTGATAGTCCTGCAACGACTTGCGCAGATAGTCTTCATGCTGGCCGTTCAATCGTGGATAAAGGGTAATGGGAGAATTCCCGTCTGGACCGTGACAGGCGACGCAGGTTTCGCTCTTGGTCTTACCGGCGGCGATGTTGCCCCGGATCGGGGAAGTCTTTTCCGCCACTGTGGCTTCAGCCAGGAAGGCGGCGATGTCCTGTTTGTCCTGTTCGCTCAACGTGAAAGTGTTAGCGTGCATGGTCGGATGCCGGCGCTCGCTGGCCTGATAGGCTTTGAGCGCGGCGACGATGTAGTCGGCGTGTTGGCCGCCCAGCCGGGGGACATGATAGGTAGGATAGACGTTGGTGTAGCCGGGAATGGAATGACAGCCGGCGCAGGTATCGAACTTGTCCCTGCCGGCGGCGGGATTGCCGGCGGCCTGCGCCGCGCCAATCAAAAAGCCGCTGATGCCTATCACCATGAGGCGCCTTAACACTAATCGGGTCATTATTGTCATCCTCTTTGAGGTCTTGATGAAAACCGGGTTAAACACTAGCTGGCTCGCCATCGAGTATCAATCATTCAGGCCCAGTTCCTTCATTTTTCGCCACAGCGTGGTCCGGCTGGTGCCGAGCAGGGTGGCGGCCTGTTCGCGTCGGCCGCCGGTTTTGGCCAGGGCGGCGACGATTCTCTGCTTCCAGTCGGATCGCCGCGGCGGCGTCTCGGGCCGAACCGTCGCCTTGGAGTCCCTTTCGAGGAGGCGCTTGACCAGACAGGCAGGTAAGTCGCCGACCTGGATCAGGTCGCCCCGCGCCAGCAGGACGGCGCTTTCGACCGCATTGCGCAGTTCGCGGACGTTGCCGGGCCAGTCGTAGGCGAGGAACAGTTGATTGACCTCGGCGCCCAGGCCGGACAGCGTTCTGTTCATTTTCAGGTTGTATTCTTCGATAAATCGCCGAGCCAGTAACAGCGCGTCGTCGTCGCGTTCCCGCAAGGCCGGAACGGTGATGCCGACCACGTTCAGACGAAAGAACAGATCGGCGCGGAAGGTTCCAGCCTGGAGCGCGTCGTCGAGATCGCGATGGGTGGCGGCGATGAGGCGAACATCGACCTTGCGCTCCCGATGCTCGCCGATCCGGGTGATCACGCCCTCCTGCAAGACCCGCAGCAGCGCCGCCTGGGCCGATGGCGCAAGTTCCGCCACCTCGTCCAGAAACAGGGTGCCTTCGTGCGCCGCTTCAAAGAGGCCGGGCTGGTCCCGAAGCGCGCCGGTGAACGCGCCCTTGGCGTGGCCGAACAGCGTCGAACTTTGGAGGCTTTCCGCCAGGGTGGCGCAGTTGAGCGCCACGAACGGTCCCCTGGCCCGGGGTGAAGACTCGTGGATTCCCCTGGCGATCAATTCCTTGCCGGTACCGCTTTCGCCGGTGATCAGGACCGAACTATCCACTTGGGCGACGGTTCGGGCTCGGGCGATGGCTTCGCGCAGCGCCGCGCCATGCCCCAGGATCCGGGCGAAGGGGTCCACCTCCGGAGGGAGGGAGGCGCCAGCCGACGAAGGCTGACCGGGGTCGGGGATGGCCGTAAGGGAATTGTTGGGGTCCGCCATGGAGTTTCAACTGTTTCATGGGCCTGAAACGTAGTGTAACGACTTGCAACGTCCGGTGAAACGGGGCGGATTCGCCAATTCGCCTAGTTTTTTGATTGGCAAGCCCCTTTCGGTTTTGGCCCGTTATTTGATACGGAGGAGCCAGGGTCAAAATTCTTCAGGTAACAAGGGTCAGGAGGTTTTTATGACGACGCTCAGAGCGGCGGGCGAGCGCGGCCGGTCGAATCTCGGCTGGCTGGACAGCGCCCATACCTTTTCTTTTTCGAACTATTA
Source organism: Candidatus Competibacteraceae bacterium (assembly GCA_046485105.1). Classification (GTDB taxonomy): domain Bacteria; phylum Pseudomonadota; class Gammaproteobacteria; order Competibacterales; family Competibacteraceae; genus REEE01. The sequence goes on from JAWOHQ010000487.1 coordinate 10,611, forward strand.
CGATCCTCGGCATGTGGGATTCGGTCCCTTGCGAGTGATCAATGATGACCGGGTGACGCCCGGCGCTGGCTTTGGGACGCACGGCCACCGGGACATGGAAATCATTTCCTACGTTTTGGAGGGCGCGCTGGCGCACCGGGACAGCCTGGGCAATGGTTCGGTCATGCGTCCCGGCGACGTGCAGCGGATGAGCGCGGGCACCGGCGTCCGGCACAGCGAGTTCAATCACTCCCACAGCGACCCTGTGCATTTCCTGCAAATCTGGATTCAGCCGGATCGAGCGGGCTACCCGCCGGGCTACGAGCAAAAGCACTTCGGCGCGGCGGAAAAACGGGGCCGCCTGTGCCTGATCGCGTCCCGCGACGGGCGCGACGGATCGGTATCGCTGCATCAGGATGTCGATCTGTACGCCACGCTGCTGGATGGCGCGGACGCGGTCGAGTTTGATCTGAAAAGCGGCCGCTTGGCCTGGATACAAGTGGCGCGCGGCGAACTGCGCGTCAACGGTCAGCCATTGGTCGAGGGCGACGGCCTGGCCATCGACCAGCCCGGTCGGTTGCGCCTCGACGGCGCCAACGTCGCCGAATTGCTATTGTTCGACATGACCGGCTCCTGGAAAGCGGCCTGAGCGCGGTCCCGGCTTTTACTCCCGATCCCTCGTCCGCCAGCGGGCGAGGGAGATCGCCGATTCCTTAATCCAACGACCCTCAACAGGAGAAATCGTGATGTCCACTACCGCCCTGGAACAACTGACTCCCCAGAACAGCGTATTATTGTTCATCGACCACCAGCCGCAAATGGCTTTTGGCGTCGCCAACATCGACCGGCAGATCCTCAAGAACAATGTGGTCGGTCTGGCCAAGGCCGCCAAGGTGTTCGGGGTGCCCACCTTTATCACCACGGTCGAGACCGAAAGCTTCAGCGGCTATACCTGGCCGGAATTGCTCGACGTGTTCCCGGAGGCCGACCTGCTGGAGCGCACCAGCATGAATTCCTGGGACGACGCCAAGGTGCGCGAGGTCATTGCCGGCACGGGCCGCAAGAAGCTGATCCTGTCGGGTCTGTGGACCGAAGTCTGCATTAATCATTGCGCCAACTCGGCGGCGCTGGACGGTTATGAGCTCTACGTGGTCGCCGACGCGTGTGGAGGAACGAGCCAGATGGCCCACGATTACTCGATGCAGCGCATGATCCAGGCCGGCATCCGCCCGTTGACCTGGTTGCAACTGTTGCTGGAATGGCAGCGCGACTGGGCGCGGCGGGAGACCTACGACGCGGTCATCGAGATCGTGCAGGAGCATGGCGGCGCTTACGGCATGGGCGTGGACTACGCCTATACTCGGGTGCATGGCGCTCCACAGCGTGGGGCATGGAAAGGCTCGATCAAGAAATAGCCAACAGCCGATGCGAGCGGGCGTTCCGTCCGCTCGCGCTGTTGAAACTGGCTCCAACCATCACGAGGCGAATTTCATGGCGACGAAAATCCAGGTCGTGTTTTACAGCATGTACGGTCATATCCACCAACTCGCCGAAGCCATCGCCGAAGGCGCGCGAGAGGTGGATGGTTGTGAGGTCACTTTGTACCAGGTGCCCGAACTGGTCCCGGAAGAGGTACTGGAAAAGAGCGGCGCCAAGGCGGCGCGCGCCGCGTTCGCCCACGTCCCCGTCATCACGCCCGACCAACTCGCCGAGGCCGACGCGGTCATTTTCGGCACGCCGACCCGCTTCGGAAACATGTGCGCGCAGATGCGCAACTTTCTCGACCAGACCGGCGGGTTGTGGATGAAGGGCGCGCTCATCGGCAAGGTGGGCAGCGTGTTCGCCAGTACCGCCACCCAACACGGCGGGCAGGAAACTACCCTAACCAGCTTTCATACCACGCTGCTGCATCACGGGATGGTGATCGTCGGCGTTCCGTATTCCGAACCCCGGCAGATGACGCTCGCAGAGATTTCGGGCGGCAGTCCCTACGGCGCCACCACTATCGCGGC
>JAWOHQ010000492.1:0-4141 GCA_046485105.1 Candidatus Competibacteraceae bacterium
AGCTTGCTGGCGAAGTAGTAGCGCAGGTATTCCGGCGGTAAATGATCGAGATAGGTGCGGGCCTTGATGAAGGTGCCGCGCGATTTCGACATCTTCTGGCCGTCCACGGTCAGGAAACCGTGGCAATGCACCGCGGTCGGCTTGCGAAAGCCGGCCCCGGTTAGTTCCGCCGGCCAGAACAGGATGTGGAAGTAGGCGATGTCCTTGCCGATGAAGTGATAGACCTCAGCGGCGCTGTCCGGACTCCAGAAGTCCTCGAAGCGCAGGCCGACCCGGTCGCAGTAGTTCTGGAAGCTGGCCATGTAGCCGATGGGCGCGTCCAGCCAGACGTAGAAATACTTGCCGGGCGCGTCGGGAATCTCGAAGCCCCAGTAGGGCGCGTCGCGGGAAATGTCCCACTCCTGCAAGCCGGCGGTGAACCATTCATCGAGCTTGTTGACCATCTGCGGCTGAATCGGTCCGCTGGCGATCCAGTCTTTCAGCATGGCCTCGAAATCGGCCAGCTTGAAGAAGAAATGCAACGATTCCTTGGTGATCGGCGTGGCGCCGGAGAGCGCCGAGCGAGGATTTTTCAGGTCGGTGGGGGCGTAGGTGGCGCCGCAGATCTCGCAACTGTCGCCGTACTGGTCGGGCGCGCCGCAGCGCGGGCATTCGCCCTTGATGAATCGGTCCGGCAGAAACATCTGCTTTTCCGGATCGAAGGCTTGGGTGATGACTCGGCGGCTGATGTGGCCCGCTGCGTCGAGCCGGCGGTAGATCAGTTCGGCGTAATGGCGGTTTTCCGGGGAATGGGTGGAGTAATAGTTATCGAATTCGATCAGGAAATCAGCGAAATCGGCTTGATGTTCGCGCCAGACCTGCCCGATGAGCTGTTCCGGCGTGACGCCGTCCTGCTCGGCGCGCAACATGATCGGAGTGCCGTGCGCGTCGTCGGCGCAGAGGTAATGGCATTCGTGGCCGCGCAGTTTCTGAAAGCGGACCCAGAGGTCGGTCTGAATATATTCCACCAGATGGCCGATATGGATCGGACCATTGGCGTAGGGCAGGGCGCTGGTGACGAGAATGCGGCGGATGGGGTCGTTCATGGCGGGACGATCACGGTCGGGTCGGGAAAGGGCGCTACGTTAGCAGCATTCCCGCCTGACTGTCATCCGCCGGGCGGCGCGATGGAACGCTCGAAACCGTCCGCTCGCGCTGTCGCTATCTCCCCTCAACTCTCTCCCGCGAGGCGAAGCAGGTCGATCCAGAGGTTTTTTGCATCATGGAAGCGCAAAAAACCCGGCGCAAGCCGGGTTCGGAGTTCACCACGCGGTTGGATGGATCAGGCGCCGGACTTGGCGACCGCGTCCTCCATCAGTTTTTGCAGCTCGCCATTCTGGTGCAGCTCCAGAGTAATATCGCAGCCGCCGACCAAGTCGCCAGCCACGTAGATCTGGGGAAAAGTCGGCCAGTCGGCGTAGCGCGGCAGGTTCTCGAAGATTTCCGGATCCTCCAGCACGTTCACATAGGCAAACGGCAGGCCGGTGGCCGCCAGCGCCTGGGAGGCGCGCTGCGAGAAGCCACAGCGCGGCATATCCGGGGTGCCCTTCATGTAGATCACCACCGGATTGTGTTCGACCTGCTCTTTGATGCGTTCCAGAACGTCGTCCATCGAAATCACCTTGGAATGGGGGTGGGCGAGAAGAATGGATCAGTACGCCGTCCTAACCAACGGCGCATGCCCGAGCTTAGACCGGCAATGCGGGAGAGGTTGCCATGCCAGTCGCCCAAAAGACCAGATGATTTGCTGGGCGCGGTCCGGGTGATCGGCGGTGGCGAGTGGTGAGTGGCGTTGATATGTAACGTAAAGCAGACTCTCTTCCAGCGCGACAAGAGCGTATCATGCACCCATAACAACTGAATGGAGAATCCCGATCATGTCCGCAGTCCTCAGTCAGGTGCGCCCCCCCCAAGCCGGCGTCGACCGGGTTCGCCCCCGGCACAAGATTCGTTTCGTCACCGCCGCCAGCCTGTTCGACGGTCACGACGCCTCCATCAACATCATGCGCCGCATCCTCCAGGCCAGCGGCGCCGAAGTCATCCATCTCGGCCACAACCGCTCGGTGGAGGACATCGTCACCGCCGCCTTGCAGGAAGACGCCCAGGGCATCGCCATCAGCTCCTACCAGGGCGGCCATGTGGAATTTTTCAAATACATGATCGATCTGTTGCGGGAGCGCGGCGGGGCCAACATCCAGGTGTTCGGCGGCGGCGGCGGGGTCATCGTCCCGGCGGAAATCCGCGAACTGCACGACTACGGCGTCACCCGCATCTTCTCACCGGAAGACGGCCAGGCGCTGGGCTTGCAGGGCATGATCGACCACATGTTGGCGATCTGCGATACCGATCTCGGCCAATACGCGCCCAAGACCCTGGACGGGATTCAGGCCGGCGACTGGCGGGCGCTGGCGCGACTGATCACCGCGCTGGAAAACCAGGCGGTCGCGCCCGAACTGCGCCAGCAAATTCTCGACCAGGCTAAGACGCGCGCCGTCCCCGTGCTGGGCATCACCGGCACCGGCGGGTCTGGCAAATCCTCGCTGACCGACGAACTGGTGCGGCGCTTCCGGCTGGACCAGGACGACCGGCTGAACATCGCGGTCATCGCCGCCGATCCGTCGCGGCGCAAGACCGGCGGGGCGCTGCTGGGCGACCGCATCCGCATGAACGCCATCGCCGGCCCCAATCTATACATGCGCTCGCTGGCGACCCGCGTCGCTGGCAGCGAAGTGCCCGAAAGCCTGGGCGATATTCTGGCCGCCTGCAAGCTGGCCGGCTTCGATCTGCTGATCGTCGAGACCTCCGGCATCGGGCAGGGCGACGCCGCCATCGTGCCGCTGGTGGATGCCTCGCTGTACGTGATGACCCCGGAGTTCGGCGCGGCCTCGCAGTTGGAAAAGATCGACATGCTGGATTTTGCCGATGCGGTAGCGATCAACAAGTTCGACCGCAAGGGGGCCGAGGACGCCCTGCGCGACGTGCGCAAGCAGGTGCAGCGCAACCGGCAGGCGTTCGCCCAGGCGCCCGACGCGATGCCGGTGTACGGCACCATCGCCGCGCGCTTCAACGACGACGGTGTGACCGCGCTCTATCAGGGGTTGACCGCATTGCTGCGCGAGAAGGGCTTGGAGTTGTTGCCGGGTCGATTGCCGCCCGTGGCGGGCAAGGCCACCACCAGCAAAGCGCTGATCGTGCCGGCGGCGCGCGTTCGCTATTTGGCCGAAATCGCCGATACCGTGCGCGGCTATCACCGCCAGGTGGACGAGCAGGTGAAGCTGATCCGCCAGCGCGAGCAGTTGCGGGCGGTCCAGGGGTTGCTGGCGACCACCGGCAAGTCGACCGCCGATCTGGAAACCCTGTTGGAGCAGGTCGAGTCGCAGGTCGATCCGCACGCCCGCAAGCTGGTGGACATGTGGCCGCGGGTTAAGGAGAGCTACAGTGGCGATGAATATGTGGTGAAAATCCGCGACCGGGAAATCCGGACCCGCTTGACCAACCGCTCGCTGTCCGGCACGCGCATTCCCAAGGTGGCGCTGCCGCGCTTCGAGGAGCACGGCGAATTGTTGCGCTGGATGATGCTGGAGAACCTGCCGGGCAGTTTCCCCTACACCGCCGGGGTGTTCGCCTTCAAGCGTGAGAACGAGGACCCGACCCGGATGTTCGCCGGTGAAGGCGACCCGTTCCGCACCAATCGCCGCTTCAAGAAACTGTCGGAACATGCCGAGGCCACGCGCCTGTCCACCGCCTTCGACTCGGTGACGCTGTACGGTTGCGATCCCGACGAGCGGCCGGACATTTACGGCAAGGTCGGCAATTCCGGGGTCTCGATCGCCACGCTGGACGACTTGAAGGTGCTGTATTCCGGCTTCGATGTGTGTTGTCCCACCACCTCGATTTCCATGACCATCAACGGGCCGGCGCCGATCATTCTGGCGATGTTTTTCAACACCGCTTTCGACCAGCAAATCGAAAAGTTCGAGCGCGACAATCACCGCCCGCCGACCGACGACGAGATCGAGAAGATCCGGGAATGGGTGCTGCAAAACGTGCGCGGCACGGTGCAGGCCGACATTCTCAAGGAAGATCAGGGGCAGAATACCTG
>JAWOHQ010000389.1:0-8210 GCA_046485105.1 Candidatus Competibacteraceae bacterium
TCACCGACCTGAAATACCGCCCCTCGGGCATTCAGGTGGGACGGATGCGGGTCCCGCTGGGCGTCATCGGCATCATCTACGAATCGCGGCCGAACGTGACCGCCGACGCCGCCGCCTTGTGTCTGAAAGCCGGCAACGCCGCGATTCTGCGCGGCGGTTCCGAGGCGCTGCATTCCAACCGGGCCATCGCCGCCTGCGTCCAACAGGGCCTGGCCACCGTTGGCTTGCCGGCCGACGCCGTGCAGGTGTTCGACATGACGGACCGCGCCGCGGTCGGCGCTCTGATCCGCATGAACGAGTATGTGGATGTGCTCGTGCCGCGTGGCGGCAAGGGCCTGATCGAGCGCATCAGCCGCGAGGCGCGGGTGCCGGTGATCAAGCATCTGGATGGGGTTTGCCACGTTTATATCGACGACCGCGCCGATCCCGACAAGGCGGTCGCGGTCGCCTACAACGCCAAGACCCAGCGATACGGCACCTGTAATACGCTGGAAACCCTGCTGGTGGCGGAGGGCGTCGCCGAACGGGTGTTGCCGGTGTTGGGTCGAATGTATGAGGAGGCCGGCGTCGAACTGCGCGGCTGTGCCCGGACCCGCGACTTCCTGCCCGATAGCAAGATCGCCACCGAGGACGACTGGTTCGCCGAGTACCTGGCGCCGATCCTGGCTGTTCGCGTGGTGCGGGATCTGGATGAAGCCATGGCGCACATCGCCACCTACGGCTCGGCCCACACCGATTCGATTGTCACCGAAGATTACGGCCGGGCGCGACGCTTCCTGCGCGAGGTGGACTCCAGTTCGGTGATGGTGAATGCGTCCACCCGCTTCGCCGATGGCGGCGAATACGGCCTCGGCGCGGAGATCGGGATCAGCACCGACAAGCTGCACGCCCGGGGTCCGGTCGGCGTGGAGGGCTTGACCACCTTGAAATTCGTGGTGCTGGGTGACGGTCATATCCGCCAATAACCTCTTCTCTCCCTTGGCGGGAGAAAAGCCGGGGTTGCAGGCCCGCCCCATCGGCGTTCTGGGCGGCACCTTCGATCCGATCCATTACGGTCATCTGCGGCCGGCCCTGGAACTGCTGGAAGCCCTGGAACTGGCGGAAGTCCGCTTCGTGCCTTGCCGGATTCCCGCGCATCGGGGCATCCCCCAAGTCACCGCCGAGCAACGACTGACGCTGGTGCGGCTGGCTACGTTCGGACAACCGGGCTTTGTAACCGACGATCGGGAACTCCAGCGGGACGGTCCGTCCTATATGGTGGATACCCTGACTTCGTTGCGTGATGACTTTGGCGCCGATACGCCCTTGTGCCTGATCCTCGGTAGCGACGCCTTCCGGGAACTGCACACTTGGCGGTGCTGGGAGGAGCTGAGCGACTTGGCCCATCTCGTGGTGATGGAGCGGCCCGGCGTCGTGCAACCGCTCCCGCCGCTTCTGGAAGAGTTCGTTACCCCGCGAGTCATCGACGATGCCCGCGAACTTCGCCAGGCACCGGCCGGCGGTATTCTGTTTCAACCGGTGACCCAACTGGCTATTTCCGCCACTCAGATCCGCGCCCTGCTGGCGCGCGGCCAATCGCCCCGCTATCTATTACCGGAAGCGGTGCGGGCCTACATCCACGACCGGGCGCTGTACCGGTCGCCGCTTTCCCCAACTTTGCTGACTTCATGAGGATCAATCAGACTCCATGCAACTTGAGAATCTGCGGAAGATTGTCATCGACGCCCTGGAAGACTTGAAGGCTCAGGACCTTCAGGTTCTGGACGTGCGCGACATTGCCAGTTTCACCGACCTGATGATCGTGGCCAGCGGGACCTCGACCCGGCAAGTCAAGGCGCTGGCCGACCGGGTGGTCGAAAAATGCGCGGCGGCCGGCGTGCGGCCGCTGGGCGTCGAGGGCGAACGGGAGGCCGAATGGGTGCTGGTGGATCTGGCCGACATCGTCGTCCATGTCATGCTGCCCCAGACCCGCGACTTCTATAATCTGGAAAAGCTGTGGTCGGTCGGCGAGCGAATCGCCTTGCACCGAACGGCGGGAGGCTGAAGCCGCCTTGCCGGGTTGATGAAGATTCACCTGCTGGCCGTCGGTGCTCGGATGCCGGATTGGGTCAAGGCCGGTTACGCGGAATTCGCCGGCCGGCTGCCTCGGGAATGCGCGCTGAGTCTGAGTGAAATTCCCGCCGGCAAGCGCGGCCGCAACGCCGACGTGGCGCGCATCGTTCGCGACGAGGGCGAACGGCTGCTGGCGGCGGTTCCCGCCGGTTCGCAAGTGATTGCCCTGGACGAGCGCGGCCAGGCATGGAGTACCGCGGAGTTGGCCGAACGCCTGGCGGGTTGGCTGCAAGGCGGTCGCGATGTCAGTCTGCTGATCGGTGGGCCGGATGGCCTGGACGCCGGCTGTCGCGCCCGCGCCGATCTCGAATGGTCGCTGTCGCGTCTGACGTTGCCGCACGCGTTGGCGCGCGTGCTGGTCGCCGAACAACTCTACCGAGCCTGGAGTCTGTTACACCATCATCCCTATCATCGGGCCTGAGATGCCAGCGTTTCATCTTTACCTCGCTTCCGCCTCGCCGCGCCGCCGGGAATTGTTGCGTCAGATCGGCGTCGCCTATCGTCGGTTGCCCGTCGAAGTGGATGAAACGCCGCTTCCCAGCGAATCCCCGCGCGACTACGTCGCTCGATTGGCCTTGGCCAAGGCGCGAAGCGGCTGGCGGAGCCTGGGTCGGCGCGCGCCGCGGCCGGTGCTGGGCGCGGATACGGCGGTGGTGGTGGGCGCCGTGATTCTTGGCAAGCCCCACGACCGGGACGAAGGCTTGGCCATGCTAGCCGGGTTGTCCGGACGCGCGCACCAGGTATTCAGCGCGGTGGCGCTGGCGGCGGGCGCGCGGGAGATCGTCAAAGTCCAGGAGAGCCAGGTGCGATTTCGCGAACTCACAGCGGCGGAACGGGTGGCCTATTGGAACAGCGGCGAACCGCTGGACAAGGCCGGGGGTTATGCGATTCAGGGCCGGGCGGCGACTTTTATCACCGAGTTGCGCGGCAGTTACTCCGGGGTGATGGGCTTGCCGTTGTTTGAAACCGCCGAACTGCTGCGGGAATTCGGCATCCCGCCTTGGGCATTTTCCACTTCAGACTGATGGATCGAGACCGTATGGCCACACGCGCCGAAGGCGGCACTGGGGACGAGATCCTCATTAATATCACGCCCCGGGAAACCCGAGTCGCCGTCGTTGAAAACGGCGTTTTGCAGGAAATCCTGATCGAACGGGCCGACAAGCGCGGCCTGGTCGGCAACATCTATAAGGGGCGGGTCTGCCGGGTGTTGCCCGGCATGGAAGCGGCGTTCGTGGATATCGGCCTGGAACGAGCCGCGTTTCTGCACGTCTCCGACATCCGCGCCGAGACTCCTTGCGAAACTGGCGAGGGCGGCGACCGCTCGGCGCCGGCCATCACCGACCTGGTGCGCGAGGGGCAGGAGCTGGTGGTGCAGGTGATCAAGGATCCCATCGGCACCAAGGGTGCGCGCTTGACCACGCATGTCACCCTGCCGTCCCGGTTTCTGGTGTTTCTGGCCGATTCCGAGGTGGCCGGGGTCTCGGTCAAGATCGACGGCGAACACGAGCGGCAGCGGCTGAAGGAGGTGATCAATACCTTTCGCGCCGAGTTCGGCGGCGGCTATATCGTCCGTACCGCCGCCGAAGGCGCTGAGAATTGGGCGCTGCGGGCCGACATGCAGTTTCTGCAACGGTTGTGGGGTTCGATCCAGGAACGCATCCGGGAAACCGGCGGCATCGCCGCGTTGTATGAGGATCTGCCGCTGGTGTTGCGGGTGCTGCGCGATTTCGTCGGCGATAACGTGGAGAAAGTTCGCATCGATTCGCGCGAGACCTGCCAGCGGATGCTGGAGTTCGCCGACAAGTTCGTGCCGGAAATGGTGTCGCGCCTGGAACACTATCCCGGCGAGCGGCCGATCTTCGAGCTGTACGGGATCGAGGATGAAATCCAGCGGGCGCTGGGCAAGAAGGTGCTGTTGAAGTCCGGGGGTTACCTGATCGTCGATCAAACCGAGGCCATGGCTACCATCGATGTCAATACCGGGGCTTATGTGGGGCATCGCAATCTGGAAGAGACCATCTTCAAGACCAACCTGGAAGCGGCGGCCGCCATCGCCCGGCAACTGCGGCTGCGCAATCTGGGCGGGATCATCATTCTCGATTTCATCGACATGATCAGCGAGGAGCACCGGCAGGCGGTGTTGAAGGCGCTGGAAAAGCACTTGGAGAAGGGTCGCGCCAAGAGCCATATTTCCCAGGTTTCGCCGCTGGGCCTGGTGGAAATGACTCGCAAGCGGACCCGCGAGAGCCTGGAGCAGATTCTGTGCGAACCTTGTCCGCTGTGCGACGGCCGCGGGTCGATCAAGACCGCCGAGACGGTGTGTTATGAAATCTTCCGCGAGCTGCTGCGCGAGACCCGCCAGTACTCGCCGCGCCAGTTCGTGGTGTTGGCCGCGCCGGAGGTGGTGGACGCGATGCTGGATCAGGAATCGACCAGCGTGGCGCAGTTGGAAGCGTTCATTGGGATTCCCGTCAAGTTCCAGGCGGAAGCGCTCTACACCCGCGAGCAATACGACGTGGTGCTGATGTGAGTCGTGGGGTTCGCGCGGCTCGCCGAGCGTTTCGCTGGACGCGCTGGCTGATCCTGGCGCTGCTGTTGCCGGTGCTGCTGGTGGCGGCGCTCGGTCAATGGTGGCTGTTGCCGCGTCTGAACGATTATCGCGACGATCTGACGGGCGCGCTGCGCGATTACCTGCATCTGCCGGTGCGGATCGAGACGGTGACGGCGGTTCGGGACGGCGGGCACCTGAGTCTGCGGTTGCAAGAAATCAGCCTGCATGATCCCGGCAGCGAGGTCGCCTTCGCCACCTTCCGTCAGGCGACGGTCACGCTGGACCTGTGGCGTTCGCTGCGGGAGTGGCGGCCGGTGGTTGGCGACCTGCGTCTGGAAGGCGCGAACCTGCTCCTGGAACCTGGACGAGAGGGTGCGCTACGACTGCGAACCGTCGTCGATTCCGGCGCGGAAATCGCGGATGCGGCGGCGTCGTTACCGGACATCGCCCGCTGGTTGTTCGGCCTGCGTCGCCTGGTGATCGTCGGCGAACAATTGATCGTGCGGCGACCGGATGGCGTCGCGTTGCGCTTTCCTCAGCCCTATCTCAAGCTCTGGGAGACTCCGCAAGGCCCGCGATTGATCTTCACCATCGAATGGCCGGCCGGACGCGGCGGGCGGTTTGAGTTCGCGCTGGAGCCGCCGAGCGCTGATCGAATCGCGCTCGAAACGGGCGCAACCGGGTGGCGGGTGCAAGGCAGCGCCTGGTTCGAAGAGCGCGCGGAGCGGGTCGTGACTCAGTCGCGATTCGAACTGACCGGCGCCGGCGAACACTGGCAGGGTCGGATGTGGGATGTGCGCGTCGAGAAGGCTTGGTCCTGGTTGATGCCTTGGCTGGACGAGCCGGCCCGACAGTGGCTGGAGCCGCTCGCGCCGCGCGGTGAGTTGCCGGAAATTACTTTTCAAACCGATGCGGGTGCATTCGTCGTCACCGTCCGGCTGCACGACGTGGCATGGCGGCCCGGCCACGGTCTCCCGGGATTCACTAATCTGTCCGGGAGCTTGGAATGGACGCCGGAGCGGAGTCGCATCGACCTGGACAGCCGGCAAGTCCAGATCGATACCGACGGCCTTTTGCGGGCACCGGTGACCCTCGACACGCTGGCCGGCGTGGTGAGTTGGGAGCAGACCACCGCCGGGTTACGGTTCGCCAGCCCCGGTCTGGAACTGGTCAACGCCGATCTCGCCGCCCGGGTCTGGGGGCAGGTGACGCTCGTCGAAACCGGGGAAACGCTGTTGGATTTGCGCGGTGAGTACCGGGAGGTTCCGGTCGAGCGGGCCTGGCGCTATCTGCCGGTGGCGGTCATTGATCCGGAGGCAGTGGCCTGGCTGGATGGGGCCTTGGTCGGGGGCCGGGTGATTTCCGGGGAGGGGATCTTGCGCGGTCCGGCGCACGCTTTTCCCTTCGACCGGGACGATGGCTTGTTTGAAACCCGGTTTCAGGTCGAAGACGCGGTGCTGGATTATGCGTCCGGCTGGCCAAAGGTGGAGGGGCTGGCGGCGCAGGTGACGTTTCGCAACCGCGGCCTGCGGATCGAGGCTAGCGCCGGCCGGTTGCACGATGCCGGTTTGCGGAATCTGACCGCCGGCATCGACGATCTGGAAAACGCGGTCGTGCGCGTCCAGGGACGGGCCAGCGGTCCGGGCGCCAGCCTGTGGAGCGCCTTGCAAGAGAGTCCGGTCGGCCGCGACTGGGACGCTTTACCGGAGTTGCGGATCGACGGTGGTAGTACCCTCGACCTGGATCTAACGATCCCCCTGGACGCGCGACCGACGCGAGTGCGCGGGCGAGTCGGCCTGGCCGATAATCGCGTGACGTTGCCGGCCTGGAGCGTCGATCTGGGTTCGGTGCGCGGCGAGGCGCGGTTCACGGAGTCCAGCCTGGACGCTCGGGACCTGCGGGCGGTATGGCGCGGCGCGCCGCTTCGGCTCGATCTGGCCCTGGCCGGTCCCGAGGGCCGCCGCGAGCTGCAAACCCGGTTGCGCGGGCGATTGGGTTTGGGGACCTTGCTCGGGGAGTCGGCGGGAGCGCTGGCGGGAACCATTGATGGCGCCAGCGACTGGGAAGCGCTGTTGACTGTGCCGACCGGCGGGGACGAGCACGGTGATCAGACGTTGCCGTTTACGCTGGATCTGCGCTCGAACCTGCGCGGCGTCGCCGTGCATCTGCCAGCCCCGCTGGGTAAAGCCGCCGCCGAGATACGACCCTTGCGCATCCGTCTCCGACCGCGCGAGCGTGAGACCCTGGAGACTGGGTTGGAGTATGGAGAGGGGGTGCGATCGGCATTGGAACTGACCGATGTTGCCAGCGCTCCTCGATTCGTGCGCGGCGAACTGCGCGTCAACGCCGGCGCGGCGCGATTGCCGGAGGCTCCCGGATTGACGATTATCGCCGATCTGCCACGCTGGGAACTGGTCCTGCCCGCTGGCGCTTTGGCCGTGGACGATGCGGGCGCGTCGCCGTCGACCGCCAGCCCGTTGACCGGTTTGCGCCGTCTTGAGGGTCGGATCGGCGAGCTGGTGGTCGGCAACCAGTCCTTCCCCCGCGTGACGGTCGCCGCGACGCGTCATGAAGGGGGGATGCGCATCGAACTCGACGGCGCGCGCTTGGAGGGACGGATCACGCTGCCGGACGCGCCCGCGCCCCAACACCCGATCAACGCGTCGCTGCGTCGGGTGCATCTCCAGTCGGGGGAGGAGTCTGCTCCCCGTGAAGCGGCGGCCGGCGCGTTCGACCCCCGGCGCTTGCCGCCGCTGGTGTTGACCGTCAGCGAGTTGCGTCGGGATGAGGTGGAGTTGGGTCGCTTGCGTCTGGTCGCCATGCCCCTGGAAAACGGGATCCGCTTGGCGGAATGCAGTCTGGAATCCGAACCTCGGCGCATCGCCATCGACGGTGACTGGCGCTGGACCGACCGGGGTCCGGTGTCCCGGTTGCGGGCGACGCTGGAGGCGCAAACCCTGAGCGAGGCGCTCACTGTCTTTGGTTATCCGGCGCCGGGGGTCGCCCGAGGCGAAACCCGGGCGGAGCTGACGGCGGAATGGGCGGGGGCGCCATTTGCTTTCGCTCTGGAGGATCTGGAAGGCGTTCTCCAGTTTCAGGTGGGTCCCGGCCAGTTGCTGGAGATCAAACCGGGGCTGGGGCGCATGGTGGGGTTGTTCAACGTGCAAAATCTCCTGCGCCGCCTCACCCTGGATTTCAGCGACCTGTTCCAGCCCGGCACCAGCTTCGACCGGATCGCCGGCCAGTTCGCGTTCGGGCGCGGGCAAGCCGAGACCAGGGATTTGACCATTGAGGCCCCGGCGGCGCGGATCGAGCTTCAGGGCCGGATCGGGTTGCGGACGCGCGACTACGATCAGATCATCACCGTGACGCCGCGTCTGGGCGGCACGCTGCCGGTCGCTGGCGCCCTGGCGGGCGGACCGGCGGTTGGCGCGGTGGTGTTCGTCGCCGAACGGCTGCTGCAAAAGGGCATCGAAAATGTCACCCGGCACCAGTACGCGCTGGCCGGGTCGTGGGACGATCCGGTTCTGGAGCGGTTGGATGC
>JAWOHQ010000040.1:0-3613 GCA_046485105.1 Candidatus Competibacteraceae bacterium
TGTGGCGGTGGTCCCCAGCAAACGGCCGCTGCGTTCGACCAGTTGCCAGTTGAGCGGCAGGCCGCTGAGGTGGGCGCCGACCACCGCAACCTCGACTTGCGGCTCCTGGCTCGGTAATGGAACCAGCATTTCCCCGCTCGACGGCGGGCGGGCATCGCTCGAACCCAATCGGTGATGCAGGCGTGGTTGCAGGCGGCGGGCGAATTCGGCCAGGCGGTGATCGGAACCGGCGGGGCCGAGCAGGGTGACGCCGGCGGGCAAGCCGTCGGCGCGAAACGGTCCGGGCAGGGCCAGCGCCGCCAGCCCGAGAAGATTGACGAAATTGGTGTAAAGCCCCAGGCGGTTGTTCAGGACCATCGGTTCGGCGGCGATTTGCTCGTGTCGGTAGATTGTCGGCGCGGTCGGAGTCAGCAGCAGATCCACCTTGCTGAGTTCGGCGACGCACGCGCCGCGCAAAGTCGCCAGCGCATACTGGCCACGAAAGGCGTCCACCGCGCTCAGGGCGTCGGCGCGGGCGATGACGGCGCGCACGGCGGGGTCCATCTGGTCGGCGTGGTCACCCATGAACCCGGCGATGGCGGCGCGGCGTTCCGCGACCCATGGCCCCTCGTAGAGCAACTGGCCGACGGCATGGAACGGCGCAAAATCCAGCGGGATATACTCAACGCCGGGTTCGGCGCTCGCGGCGGCCAGCGCCGCGCGATACGCCCGCTCGGCGAGCGCGTCGCCGTGAAACTCGGGGGATTGGGGAACGCCGACCCGCACCGGACCTACGACCGGCCCGAGCGGCGCGGGCGGCGTCGAATACGGATCGCGAGCGTCCGGCCCGGCCAGCACGTTCAGCACCTCCCAACCGTCTTCCACCGTATGCGCGAATATCGACACGCAGTCGAGGCTGCGGCAGGCCGGGACGACACCGAAATTGCTGACTAGCCCCGGCGTCGGCTTGAGGCCGACCAGATTGCACGCCCCCGCCGGAATCCGCCCGGAGCCGGCGGTATCGGTGCCCAGGGCGAACACGACCCAGCCGCGCGCCACGACCGCCGCCGAGCCGGAACTGGAGCCGCCGCTCATGTACTCTGGGTGGAAGGGATTTTTTACCGCCCCGTAGGGCGAGCGCGTGCCGACGAGACCGGTGGCGAACTGATCCAGGTTGGTCTTGCCTATCAGGATCGCGCCGGCGGCCAACAGCTTTTCAACGACGGTCGCCGTGTGCGTGGGGGTGTAGGTAAAAGCCGGGCAGGCCGCTGTCGTCGGCAGACCGGCGACGTCGATGTTGTCCTTGATGGCAAAAGGGATGCCCAACAGCGGCCGCGTCGTCCAGGCGGCCGGATCGCGCGCCGCGTCAAGGCACGCTCGCGCTTCGGCGCGCAGGGTTTCAGGGGCTCGCCGGTGAATCCAGGCTTCCTGACCGTCGGATTTGCCCATCCGGGCGAAAATATGGTCGATCACGGCCACCGGGGTTGTCGAACCTTCCTGATAGGCCCGCCGCAGATCGGTAATTGTCAATGCTGGATAGATCGTTGTCTTCATGAGCACTTTCTTGTATGCAAGATAGCGCAAACAAAGCAATTAAAATGCCAAGATTATGAATATTATTATCTTATTGTTTGTTAATTAAATTTAAGGTTTGCTGAGATATTCGCGAGCGACTGAATGCTCCAAAATAGTGAAAAGACGCCCGGTCATGGTGCGTGTGCGCCACGACTCAGTTCGGTCAAAGCGAGTATCCTCGTTAATTTGATCGCGTGGCTCCGGTGAGTCCCTCAACTTCCCTGATGAACCCAAGTGTCGAGGAGTTGCGCGCTGTCCATGCGATCGAGCAGTAGCCCTAGGGCGTCTCGCGTGGAGGCCCCACGGGTTTTTGCTATGCTCTAACAACTTCGCAAGCCCACCGCGCATCCCGCCAACCCCAGAGCGAACCATGGCCATCCGACCCATCAACTCCACCATCCCCGTTTCAATCATGCGAAAAACACTCGGTCTCCTGGCGCGGCTGGGCGGTTTCGGTCTCGCCGTCGGCCTGTTGCTCGGCGTGAGTGTGTTCGTCTGGTATTTCTGCCGCATCGAACCGGTTTCCGTTGAAATCGCCGTCCTGATTCGCAAAACCGGCGACGATCTGCCCGCAGGCGCCATCCTCGCCGTGGAGCCGCAACAGAAAGGCATTCAGTTCGAGGTGCTGCCCGAAGGGCGGCATTTCCGTAACCCCTATACCTGGGGCTGGAGGATCGCCAGGATTACGGACATCCCCGCCGGCAAGGTCGGCGTGCTCACGCGGCTGTACGGCCGGGACCCGCCGCCGGGCCGGATCGTCGTCGCGGGCGATTGTAGCCAGGTCGGTCCGGACGACGAGAAGGGCATCCTCGCCGCCGTGCTGCGCCCCGGCAATTACCGGATCAATCCCTACGCCTGCCGGGTTCAGTTGTTCGACGCCTTGGCCATTCGTCCCGGCGCGGTGGGCGTCGTCACCTCGCTGGTCGGCCAGGACGTGCTGAACGACGATCTGCTTCCGGAAGCCCGCAATACCTATCTGGTGGAGGAAGGACTGAAGGGCGTCGTCTCCCGCACGCTCGATCCCGGCGTCTATTACCTGAATCCCTACGTCTACAACGTGGTCGAGGTCACGCTGCAAAGCCAGCGCTTCGTGCTCGGCGGCGAGGACGCCATCAGCTTCCTGACCCTGGACGGCTTCAACGTCAACGTCGAGGGGACGATCGAATTCAGCATCGAGCGCGACCGGGCGGCGCTGATGACCCATCAGGTCGGCGATATGGATGACGTGCTCAGAAAGCTGATTCTGCCCCGGGCGCGGGGATTCAGCCGCATCGAGGGCAGCAAGCATCCGGCGATCAACTTCATCGTCGGCGAAACCCGGCAGAAGTTTCAGGACAATCTGGAGCAACACCTGCGCGAGAAGATGAGCCAGTGGGGCGTGGCGATTCGCTCGGTGCTGATCCGCAACATCGCGACCCCCGACGCCATCGCCAGCATTATCCGCGACCGGGAGGTGAGCGTGCAGAACGCCCGCAAGTTCGAGCAGCAGATCGAACAGGCCCGCTCGCTGGCGGAACTGACCCGGCAGGAAATGCTGGCACAACAGAATCAGGAAAAGGTGGCGGCGGAAACCCGCCGCATCCAGGCGCTGATCCAGGCGGAACAGGACTTGGCCGTGCGGGTCACCGCCGCCGGCCGGGAACTGGAAGTCGCCCGCCTGGAGAAAGCCGCCGCCGCCGCTCAAGCCGAGGCGATTCTGGCCAAGGCGCAGGCAGAGCGCGACGTGATCGCGCTGCACAACCAGGCGCGGGCGGACGTGCTCGCCTCCCAGGTGCGCGCCTTCGAAACCGGCATGAACCTGGCCCGCCACGCCTTTCACGAGAAACTCGGACCGCGCATCGTCACCCTGCTCGGCAGCGACGCGCCGGACAGTTTCGGCGGCCTGTTCCAACCCTATCTGACGAAGGAGACCCGGCCATGAGCAAGGTTAGATGGATGGTCGGCGCGGTCGGCGCGCTGGTCGCGGCTTGGTTGATCTGGCAATGGGGATTCTGCCGGTTCTACGTGGAACCGGGCGCCATGGCGATCCTTACCGCCAAGAGCGGCGACCCGCTGCCGC
>JAWOHQ010000180.1:0-3178 GCA_046485105.1 Candidatus Competibacteraceae bacterium
ATCGGTTAATTCTTTCCCCAACGCAGCTGTGAGCTTGCTCGGCACATCCTGATGCAGTTGAATCTCGTATAAGGCGTCACGGTTACCTTCGAATAGCTTGATCTCCTGCCGGTTCAACCCGAGAACTTGGTAACGGTCGGCTGACTGAAGGATGCGCATCAGAGGTTT
Organism: Candidatus Competibacteraceae bacterium; assembly: GCA_046485105.1. GTDB lineage: Bacteria > Pseudomonadota > Gammaproteobacteria > Competibacterales > Competibacteraceae > REEE01. The sequence continues at coordinate 169 of JAWOHQ010000180.1, forward strand.
GGTATGAAAGCTGTCCGCCACTAAAGCCAATTCGGCGACGGGCCGATGGAGTTTGTAAACTCGGAAAATGCCTTTTGCGCCCAGTACCGCCAGCCCGTCAAGAGTGTGGTTCCAGAAGTCGTGGTCCTCAGCCAATGCCAAAAATGGTTCCAGTAATTGCCTGACCCCTTCTTTCGGGAGTTGTTGCTGAAGTGACTCCTCCAGTTTCTTCACAAGGTTTCCGAACCGGATCGGATCTTGCTGATTGTCCGGGCGGTGCCGATGCGTCGTCTGGTAGAGCGAAAGGCAAGGGGGATCGCAATTGTCCAGGAGTCCCGTGGCATAGTTTTTATCGAGGGTGTTCATTTTGTCTCCTCTCTGTTAAGTAATCTTCGTCATCTGGCTGCGTGCTCAGCAGCGCCACTCCACGTTCGCAACCTGCCCTTCGCGGTCGAGTGCATTGCCGAACACAGAGAATCCCTTTGCCGACAGGCGTCCTCAACGGCCCACCCATGTCTTGTACCGTCATGCCGCGGGAAAGGCCCTGGGTAGGGGTCAGCGCAATACCCCGGACCGATGCGCGTTGAGATGAGCCAAAACCTCGATGATCCATCAACCCATTGTTCCGGTTCGTTGCCCCCATTCAAGCGGACCCAAATTCGATCAGCGCCGCGAAAGCGGAGAAACCGGCACCGAATGCGAGGAGCATCCCTTTTTGGCCGGGTTGCAGCCGGCCGCTGTCAAGGATCTCGCGTAAAACAAACAAAACGGAGGGTGACGACATGTTGCCGTAGTTCTCGAAGACGCTGTAGGAAAAACGCAGGGCGTCGCCAGCGAGTTTTAGTTCCTTGGCGACCTGGGCCAGCACGGCTGTACCGCCCGGATGAACCGCCCACCAGGCGATGTCATCCGGTGAGAGCCCGTGCCGCGCCAGAAGCCGGGACGCCACCTCCATCACGGTGCGCGCGCCGATAACCGGCACCCGCCTGCTCAAATGGTTCCGCAGGCGACCACCTTCCGTCCGGTAACGCAGATCCTCGCGATACCGTGGGAAAAGACCCGCCTCAAAATCCACCATTCGCGCCAGACCGCCCTGATGGCCCTCCCGCGACAGGTCGAGCACTGCGGCGGCGGCGCCGTCACCGAAAATGGCATTGCTCACCACCAGTTCCGGCTCATGACCTGGAAAAAAGGTGGCCGAACATATTTCCACGGCAAGGCTGAGGACCGGGCCTTCCCCGCTTCGGACCAGAATACCGGCGGCGGCTTCGAGATTCGGAATCGCCGCGCCGCACCCCATCCCCATCAGCTCCTGGAAGCGAATCGATGTCTTGAGCCCCAGATCTTGCGCGATATACGAGCAGAGTCCGGGACAGAGGTAACCGGTGCAGGTATTGACGATCAGACCTGCAATCTCGGCGGGTTCCACGCGGGCCTCCGTCAATGCGCGGCGTGCCGCGGCAATGGCTGTGCTACGGCCGAACTTAAGAAAGCGCGCTAACAGCAGGTCGGGATCGGCTTCAAGGACATCCGCCTTCGCATCTACCCCCAGGTAACGTCCTTTGATTTTGCCGTCCACCAGAATGCGGCGATACAGATCCCGTTCGGCCGGTTTGAGAGAGAAATGCGTGAAGAAAAATTCGTACGCCTCCTCCTGTGTTACATAAAATGGCGGGGTGGCGGTACCCAGCCCTCTGAGGATAATGGTTTTCACGCGTTTTCTCCTTGTTTGAATCGGATAATGGCGGCGATCCGAAACCACCGGGCCGGCTCCACGGAAACCGTGACGCTATCGAGTTGCTGCAACAAGGTTCTCAGTTCATCAATTTTGAAGCCGCGCCGGATCGAGAGCAGGGCGTCATGCCGGACCCCTGCCGGCGCAGCGGTGGCGATCAGCAGGAGTCTTGCCGCCAGAGACGCCAGTTGCGAGCGTCGCAGATCGTTGATCAGCAAGCTGCTTCGCACGAAACCGCGGAGCCTGTGCAGCAGTATGAGGATTTGTGCATTGCTGAAATGATGGAAACACATGGAGCTCACGGCATAATCATACGGTTCGACGGGTTGATGGGTAAAGACGTCCTCCTGAAGCAGTTTCACCGGCGGATTGCCAGCCCGGGCCAGCTGTCCGCGGGCAATGTCAATTGCGTGGTCGGCCATTTCCAGGCAGGTGAAGTGCAGGGGAATGCCGCAGGCGCGCGACCACCGGATCACCGCCAGGGGGATGTCGCAGCTTCCCGAGCCGATGTCGAGGATGCGAAAGGGGGCGCCGGTATAACGCCCGGCGATTTCAGCGGCCAGGAATCGGCGGACCAGCCGGATACCGCCAAAACTACAATTCACCGCCTCCATGAACCGGTAGCTGGCGGCGGCCAGCACCGGATCACAGTCCGGCCGGTCGAGAAATTCCATCTGCGTGGCGCGTGAGTCAAACACCCCAGAGCCCTCCCGTTGCCATGGCATCGTCCATGTCTGCATACTTTCTCAACACCTCGTTACGGTACTCGGGGGAGATAGAAACGGCCTGATCGGCAATCCGCTCGCAATACCCGCAAACCTGACAGTCCATCGAGGCGCAGTCGCGGCTTTGAAAACCTTCCAGAAAATTCTCCGGAATCTGCTGTGCATCCACCCGGATCGGACATTCCGGCAGCGGCGAGAGCCAGCCTTGCATGCGCGCCAAGTCAATCATTGGTTTCAATCTCAGCGGATTCACCTGCCACGGCTTCCAGAAGTGGCGCAGAGTCCAGTGTGATTGTTTGTGAACCGGACTTGTAAAGCCATATGACAGCAGCAGTTCGGCCAGATTGCCATTGAACCGCCGCTCGCTGTATGCTTTGACACGCCGCAGCAGTTCCACGGACGGAATCCCCCGTTCCAAAAGCTTGAAGGACGTGTAGCCCATCGCTTCGTAGACAGCGAGATCTTCGGGCCGAATCCAGGCCGACTTGATGAATTGCGACGGATCGGTCAGCCGATGCCGGGAACAGCGCATAAAGCAGTAATCGATGAAGAGTGTGTTTGACTCGTCAGA
>JAWOHQ010000405.1:0-7670 GCA_046485105.1 Candidatus Competibacteraceae bacterium
TTTTCCCGAGTCATGCGGGGAAAAAGCGTGAGTGAAAGGAGGGCGTTTTGCCTGTAGTTTGTGCAAAATTGGTACGGCTGGGAATACCTAGCGTTGAAAATAGTATCTATTGATTCAATCCTGTTGTCCATCGCACAGCTTCAGGACTTGATACTTCAGAATACAGGTACCGATTATTGCCGATTTCAACCCATCATCGGCGCAGAGGTGATGTTTTAACCTGAATTCAGGCTGTTTCCTGCTATCCTTGCTCGCGTCGACCGTCAGCCTGCCGAGCTTGCCCGCCCGAATCCGAGAACGCCCGATGTTTTACCATCCGTTGCGCGCCGTGCTGTTCCAACTTGACCCCGAAACCGCCCACGACTGGACTATCCGTAGCCTCCGCGCGCTGCCGATCCAACCGCTGGGCATTTGCTTCGCGACGCGCGTCCCCAGCGCTCCGTGCCGAGTCATGGGCCTCGATTTCCCCAATCCGGTCGGGCTGGCGGCCGGTCTGGACAAGAATGGGGAGTGTATCAACGCCTGGTCGGCGCTGGGTTTCGGCTTTGTCGAGATCGGCACGGTCACTCCGCGCCCGCAACCGGGCAATCCCAAACCCCGCCTGTTCCGGCTGCCGGCGGCTCAGGGATTGATCAACCGGATGGGGTTCAACAATCACGGCGTCGAGGCACTGGTCGAAAAGGTGCGCCAGTCCGGATTCAAGGGGGTGCTGGGCATCAACATCGGCAAAAATGCCGATACCCCAGTCGATCGGGCCATCGACGACTATCTCATCGGGCTGCGCAAAGTGTATCCCTGGGCGGGCTATGTCACCGTCAACATTTCCTCGCCCAACACGCCGGGCCTGCGCGATCTGCAATACGGCGCGGCTCTGGACCAGTTGCTGGCGGCGTTGAAAGCGGAACAACAGCGCCTGACCGACTCTTACGGTCGTTACGCGCCCCTGGCGATCAAGATTGCCCCAGACCTGGCTGATACGGATTTGGCGGCGGTGGGACAAGCCCTGCGCCGCTACCGGCTCGATGCGGTCATCGCCACCAACACCACCTGCTCGCGGGCTGGGGTCGAGGGTCTGCCTCACGCCGGAGAAGCCGGTGGCCTGAGCGGCGCGCCGTTGCGGGAGCGAGCCTTGGCCGTAACGCGGCAACTGGCGGATCTGTTGGCCGGCGAAGTGCCGATCGTCGCCGCCGCCGGGATCATGAGCGGCGCCGACGCGGTCGCCCGGGTCGCCGCCGGAGCCAGCCTGGTGCAACTGTATACCGGATTGATCTATCGCGGTCCGGAGTTGGTGCGCGAAGTGGTGACGGCGTTGCGCTAACCGTCCGTCGCGTCTCCCTCCTGGCCGTCCGCCGTCAGCCAGTCGCGCGGTTTGAGGAACACCTCGTACAGCCGTGCTTCCGGACTATTGGGTTCCGGCCGCCAGTCGTATTCCCAGCGCACCCGCGGCGGCAGGGACATCAGGATGGATTCGGTGCGCCCGCCGGATTGCAGGCCGAACAGCGTGCCCCGGTCGTACACCAGATTGAATTCGACGTAACGCCCGCGCCGGTAAAGCTGGAATTCCCGCTCCCGCTCGCCGTAAGGAATCTCCCGCCGCCGGTCCACGACGGGCAGATAAGCTGGTAAATAATGATCGCCGACGCTTTGCAGGAAGGCGAAACAACGCGCGAAGCCTGCCTCGTTGAGATCGTCGAAGAACAGCCCGCCGATGCCGCGCGGTTCGTTGCGGTGCTTGAGGAAGAAGTACTTGTCGCACCAGCGTTTATAGCGCGGGTAGACCTCCGATCCGAACGGCGCGCAGGCCGCCCGCGCGGTCCGATGCCACTGAACGCAGTCCTCCGCGAAACCGTAATACGGGGTCAGATCGAAACCGCCGCCGAACCACCAGACCGGCGCGGCGTCGTCTTGGGCGGTGGTGAAGAAGCGGACATTGGCGTGCGAGGTCGGCACGTAGGGATTGCGGGGATGCGCCACCAGCGAGACCCCCAGAGCCTCGAACCCCCGCCCGGCCAGTTCCGGCCGTTGCGCCGTGGCCGAGGGCGGCAGTCGCTCGCCGATGACGTGGGAGAAATTGATGCCGGCCTGTTCAAACACCGCGCCTTCGCGCAGAACCCGGCTGCGACCGCTGCCGCGCAACCCACGTTCGCCGTCCCGGTTCCAAGCATCCTCACGAAACCGGGCGGCGCCGTCGGTGGATTCCAGGGCCTGGGTCAGCCGGTCCTGCAAGTCCTGGAGAAAGGCGAGGACGGCGGCGACATTGGGAGGATCGGACATATGGATTCCCCGGATTGCGGATTCAGGCGGGCAGCACCCGCGCGAACACCGCCTTGAGGTAATCGGTTTCGGGAATGGCCGGATGCACCGGATGATCCGGCCCGGCCCGGCCCTGCTCCAGAATCACCAGACTGCGGTCGAGATGCCGCGCGCCTTGCAACAGGGTTTGCACCAGCACTTCGCGGGACAGCAGTTGCGAGCAGGAGCAGGACGCCAGAATGCCGTCGCGCTCCAGCACCTGCATTGCCATTTCGTTGAGCCGCCGGTAGGCCAGCGTTCCTTCCTTGGTATCCTTGCGCCGCTTGATAAAGGCCGGCGGGTCGACGATGACCACATCGAACCGCTCGCGGGCCTCGCGCAGCGCTTTCAACACCTCGAAAGCATCGCCCTGGCGGGTTTGCACCCGGTCGCCGACGCCGTTCAATGCCGCGTTGCGCGTCGTCAGTTCCAACGCCGGGGCCGAGGAATCGACGCACAGCACCTCGCGGGCGCCGCGCGCCGCCGCCCGGATGCCCCAAGCACCGGTGTAGCTGAATACATCCAGCACTCGCCGGTCGCGAACGTAACGATCCAGTCGGGCGCGATTATCGTGCTGGTCATAGAACCAGCCGGTCTTCTGCCCGGCGCGCGGCGCGACCTGGAAGCGCAGACCGTCTTCCTCGATCTCCACGAGTTCGGGAACCGGGCCGGCGGCGTCGGCGACCGTGCGTTCCAAGCCCTCCAGCTCCCGCATCGGTGTATCGTTGCGCCACAGCACCGCCGCCGGTTTCAAGACTTTATCCAGAGCGGCCAGCACCTCGTCTCGCCAGCGATCCATGCCGGCGGTAGTGAGTTGCGCCACGCACACCTCGCCGTAACGATCCACGATCAAGCCCGGCAACCCGTCGCCCTCGCCGTAGACCAGGCGATAGAACGGCCGGTCGTAGAGCCGCTCGCGCAGGCTCAGCGCCACGTTCAAGCGATGCACCAGCAGCGAGGGACTGAGTGGATGTTCCAAGTCCCGGCTGACCAGCCGCGCGCACAGCAGGACGTTGGGATTGATGTAGCCGGTGCCGATCGGCTTGCCGTTGCTGGATTGAATCGTCACCGGCTGGCCGGGTTGGAAATCCCGCAGCGGGGTGGCGACGATATCGATTTCATTGCTGTAGACCCAAAGATGACCGGCGCGCAGGCGGCGGTCTTCATCCTTGCGCAGGCGCAGGGGGGCGAGATCGGTTGTGGAAACGGGGGAGGTGGGCATAAGTTCCATAATGAATGACGAGGATGGGATAAGGACAAGGATGGGATTCAATCCCAAGAATCGGCCAGAAAAAATCACGGCACCTCCCGGCGCCCGGCGAAGGCGTGCGCCAGCGTGCCGCCATCCACGTATTCCAGTTCTCCGCCCAGCGGCACGCCGTGGGCGATGCGGGTGGCGCGGATGCCGCGCTCGCGGGCCAGTTCGGCGATGTAATAGGCCGTCGCCTCGCCTTCCACGGTGGGATTGGTGGCCAGAATGATCTCGCGCACTTCCCCGCCATCCAGCCGCGCCTCCAGGGTTTCCAGCCCCAGTTCCGTCGGACCGATGCCGTCCAGCGGCGATAGATGGCCCATCAACACGAAGTACAGGCCCTGAAAACCGGTGGATTGCTCCACCGCCAGCACGTCGGCCGGGGTTTCGAGCACGCATAACAAGGTTCGGTCGCGGCGCGGGTTGGCGCAGAACGCGCAAAGGTCGGTTTCGCTCAAATCGCGGCACTGCCGGCAGTGGCCGATGCCGTCCAGCGCCGCTCGCAGGGCCTCGACCAGTCGCCGCGCGCCGTCCCGGTCCCGTTCCAGCAGGTGCAGGGCCATGCGCTGCGCGGACTTCGGCCCCACGCCCGGCAGGCAGCGCAAGGCCGCCATCAACTGGTTCAGCAGGGGCGAGGCGGCCATGGCCGCCCGTTAGAACGGCATCTTGAAATCGCCCAGCATTCCCGGCGGCAAGCCCATGCCGGCGGTCAGCCCGCCCATTTTTTCCTGCACGGTCCGTTCGAGCTTCTGGACGGCGTCGTTGAACGCCGCCGCCACCAGATCTTCCAGCATATCCTTGTCATCGCCCAACAGGCTGTCATCGATCCGGACCCGCCGAGCCTCATGGCGTCCGGTGATCACCACGCTGACCAGACCGCCGCCGGACTCGCCGGTGATCTCCAGGGTCGCAATTTCCGCCTGCGCCTTTTGCAGGTTTTCCTGCATCTTCTGCGCCTGCTTCATGATATTGCCCAAACCACCTTTCATCGTATTTTTCCTCCATCATGCCAATCTTACCCCCGGTCGCCGCGCTCGCCAGCGGGCGCGGAAAGCGGACGGCTACTCGTCGGTCTCATCAAGCGGATGGATCGAGGCGATCCGCGCATCAAACTGTTTCTGCAGATCCTGAACATGTGGATCCTGGGCAATATGATCGGCGGCGGCTTGCTGGCGTTCGGCCTGTCGTTCCGCCTGTTGGCGGGCCGGCGTCACCAGCGTCGCGGCGCCCACTTGCACATGCAGGTCGACCGAGGAACCCAGGTGCTGTTCCAGGGCGGTTTTCAACCGCTCCTCAATGTTTTTGTTGAACATCTGCGCATGGCCAGGTTCCAGCATCAACCGAAAATGCCGGTCCTTGCGCTCCACCAGCGCGCAATGCAGCGCCACTTGCCGAGCGATGCCGGTCAAGCCCAGTTGCTGGACCAGGCGGTCCCATTCCGAAGCGGATGGTTCCGGGGGCGACGTGGCCAACGGCGGCGCGGACGAGGTCCGCGCAACCGGAGTCACCGTCGGCGCGGGGGCAGCGCCGCGCGCCGGCGTCGGTGCGGGCGCCTCCAAGGTCGCCGGCCGAAAACACAGCATCCGCAGCAACACCATCTCGAAACCACCGCGCGGCTCGGGCATCAGCGGCAGGTCGCGTCGCCCCAGCAAGGCGATCTGATAAAACAGTTGCACGTCTTCTGGCGCCAGCATTCCGGCCAAGCGCCGCGTGTCCCCGGCCTCGGTCCAGTCATCGTCCGGAAGCGCCTCGGGCGCGACCTGCGCCAGCGCCACCCGCTGTAACAGCGACAGCAATTCGGCCAGCACCGCCGCGTAGTCAGGCGCGCTTTCGTCCAGTTCCGCCACCCGGCTCAGCAGCGCTGGCGCGTCGTGGGCGGCTAGCGCCTCCAGCAGTTCCACCACCCACCGCCGGTCGATGCTGCCGAGCATGGCGCCGACCGCCGCCCGCTCCACCCGACCGCCGCCGAAGGCGATGGCCTGATCCAGCAGACTCAGCGCATCGCGCATGCTGCCGTCGCCGGCTCGGGCGAGCAGTCGTAGCGCTTCTTCCTCGCGGGGAATGCTCTCCTGTTCCAGCACCTGGTCGAGATACCGGGCGATCAGCGCTGCCGGCAAGCGCTTGAGGTTGAATTGCAGGCAGCGCGACAGCACGGTGACCGGCAGCTTCTGCGGATCGGTGGTCGCCAGCAGGAATTTCACGTGCGGCGGCGGCTCTTCCAAAGTTTTCAACAGAGCGTTGAAGCTGTGGGTGGAGAGCATGTGGACTTCGTCGACCAGGTACACCTTGAAGCGGCCCCGGCTCGGCGCGTACTGCACGTTCTCCATCAAGTCGCGGGTGTCTTCGACCTTGGTGCGGGAAGCGGCGTCTACTTCGATCAAATCCACGAACCGCCCGGCGTCGATCTCCCGGCAGGCCGAACACTGACCGCATGGGGTTGAGGAAACGCCGACTTCGCAATTCAGCGATTTGGCGAAAATCCGGGCGATGGTGGTCTTACCCACCCCGCGGGTGCCGGTAAACAGGAAGGCGTGATGCAGGCGCTGCTGGTCGAGAGCGTTAGTCAGCGCGCGGACCACGTGCTCCTGGCCGACCAGTTCGTGAAAGGTGCGGGGCCGCCATTTGCGGGCCAGTACCTGATAGCTCATGGACCCCTCGACGGCGTAAAAGGGATTTAGAGGCGCTTTTGTACGGCCTCTGGCGATCTAAGCCATTGAAAAAAAACTCATCACCCCAACCCTCCCCCGCAAGGGGGGAGGGGGTTTTGGTACAGCCTCTTAGCCGCTAGCCGCTAGCCTTTCGAAATAAGGGCGGCGACCCCTACCGGCCTGACCCCGGCGCCCGAGGCCACTGCTGCCGCTGCTCCCTTCCGGGCCTGACGGGGTTCACAGCTTGTCGTCGCGGGGGGACCGGTACGGGCCACCATGGAAATCGGTTGTTGAAACGGGGGCGCCTGGAAATTGAAGGCACCGCTCATGATAGTTCATGGCGGCGGGGATGTCATCCGCGCCGAGCCAGCCGGCGCGTTCGGCGGGTCAGGGCGCGCAATGTTGGGTTTCCGCTTCGCTCCAACCCAGCCTACCCGTTCCAAAAAAACCTATCGAGAGCCGATATTCCCGAGTCGCTAACGCCACAGCTCGTGCCCGAGCGGCGCGCGATTCAATTCTTCGCGAATCAGCCGCCAGTGAGGCAGATAGCCGTCCATCAGCGCCTTGAACCGGTCGTTATGGTTCCGCTCCAGCAGGTGCGTGAGTTCGTGAACGACGACGTATTCCAGGCAACGCGCCGGCTTTTTGATCAATTCCAGATTCAACCAAATGCGGCGGGCACCGATATTGCAAGTGCCCCAGCGGGTCTTCATCCGTTTGATGCCCCAGTCGGCGACCCGCACCCCTAACACGGGCTGCCATTGCTCCAGCAGCGGGGGAATCCGCTCGCGTAACCGTTCTCGATACCAACCTTCCAGGACCCGTTGCCGCTGCGCGACCGACGTTTCCGGACGCACGAATAAATCGATAAAATCGGCGTCGCCGCAACGGATGCGGGGCGGACCCGTGTACGCCACGACCCGCAACCGGTAGCATTGCCCCAGAAAATAGTGGCTTTCGCCGCTGGCCATTTCCCGCTGGGATTGGCGTGGTTGGGCGGTGAATTTCGCTTGTTGGCGCTTGATCCAGCCCAGCTTGTCGATCACCGCCAGCCGCACCGCGTCGTCGCTCACCACCAACGGAACCGCCATGCGCACCCGCCCGTTCGGCGGATAGACGCCCAAGTGCAGATTCTTGATGTTTTTGCGCACGACTTCCACGACAAGGTTGTCGATACTGATGCAGTACGGTTCAGTACGAATGCTTTACCATCGCTCTTGAATGATGAATAATGGATTATATAATCCTGCTGCATGGCTACGTAGCTCAGGTGGTTAGAGCACGGCACTCATAATGCCGGTGTCGGTGGTTCAAGTCCACCCGTAGCCACCATTCAATCAATAAGTTAGACCTTCTTTAACCAGGCGGAATTTCGGGCGGTACACTTTTTGGGCACCCCCCTCGCCTCGGCCGATCAATCGACTTGTTGGTCGCTCTTCCCCGCGGGGGCCGAAGGATCAGTCTCTTGGGCGTTTCCT
>JAWOHQ010000418.1:0-2631 GCA_046485105.1 Candidatus Competibacteraceae bacterium
ATCAACCTGGCGATGGGGCTCACGACGATCCGGACCTGGACTTTCTACTGGGTCAGCCAGGTCGGCATGTTGGCCGGCACCCTGGTTTACGTGAACGCCGGTACGCAAATCGCCCGGATCGACTCGCTGCAGGGCATCCTCTCGCCCGCGCTGCTGGGCTCCTTTGTCCTGCTCGGTCTGTTCCCGCTGATCGCCAAGAAGATCGTCGCGCTGGTCAAGGCGCGGCGAGTGTACGCGAATTGGGCAAAACCGGCGCGCTTCGACCGGAATCTGGTGGTGATCGGCGCCGGCTCGGCCGGGCTGGTGACGGCCTATATCGCGGCGGCGGTCAAGGCCAAGGTCACGTTGATCGAAAAGCACAAGATGGGCGGCGATTGCCTGAACACCGGCTGCGTGCCCTCCAAGGCGCTGATCCGTTCGGCCAAGCTGCTCTCGCACATCCGCCGCGCGCCGGAATTCGGCATCCGCAAGGCCGAGGCTGAGTTCGATTTCGCCGAGGTGATGGAACGGGTGCAACGGGTGGTGCGGGAAGTCGAACCGCATGACTCGGTGGAGCGCTACACCGGACTGGGCGTGGACGTGATCGAAGGTACGGCGAAAATCACGTCGCCCTGGACGGTGGACGTGACCACCGCCGAAGGGATGCGGACCCTGACCACCCGGAGCATCGTCATCGCCGCCGGCGCCCGGCCGTTCGTGCCGCCGATTCCGGGGCTGGAAGAGGTTGGCTATCTCACCTCGGACACCGTCTGGAATCTCCGCGAGTTGCCGAAACGCTTGGTGGTGCTGGGCGGCGGACCCATCGGTTCGGAATTGACCCAGACCTTCGCCCGACTCGGCGCGCGAGTGACTCAGGTGGAAATGACCCCACGCATCCTGATCCGGGAAGACCCGGAAGTTTCGGAATTGGTGACGCAACGCTTCCGCGCCGAAGGCGTCGAGGTACTGGTCAACCACAAGGCCCAGCGGTTCGCGATGGAGAGCGGTGAGAAAGTGCTGATCGCCGAACACGAGGGCCAGGACGTGCGGATTCCGTTCGACGCGGTACTGGTCGCGGTGGGCCGGGTGGCGAACACGACTGGCTACGGATTGGAGGAATTGGGCATTCCCACCACCCGCGCCCGCACCGTGGAAACCAACGAGTATCTACAAACCCGGTATCCCAACATCTACGCCGCCGGCGACGTCGCCGGCCCGTTCCAGTTCACCCATACCGCCGCCCATCAAGCCTGGTTTGCGACGGTGAACGCCCTGTTCGATCCGCTCAAGAAATTCAAGGCCGATTACTCGGTAATCCCCTGGTCGACCTTCGTCGATCCGGAAGTGGCGCGGGTCGGGTTGAACGAGCAGGAAGCGAAGGAACGGGGTATCCCGCACGAGGTGACGGTATACGGCATCGACGATCTGGATCGGGCCATCGCCGACGGTGAAGCGCACGGGTTCGTCAAGGTGCTGACCGTGCCGGGCAAGGATAGGATTCTCGGCGCGACCATCGTCGGCGAGCACGCCGGCGATCTGCTGGCCGAGTACGTGATGGCCATGCGCCACGGCCTCGGCCTGAACAAGATCCTCGGCACCATCCATATCTACCCAACGCTGGCCGAGGCGAATAAATACGCCGCCGGGATGTGGAAGAAGGCCCACGCGCCCGAAAAGTTGCTGGCCTGGGTGGAACGCTTCCATGCCTGGCGGCGCGGTTCGGCCCAGCGCCACGGCGGCGGCCGTGGGGGATGAGGCCGACGCCAAGGTTTGAGGGCGGTTGCCCGCGGGAGACGGTTTATCCCGAGCAGAAACATTCCAATGGCGGAACTTCCTTCGGAGTTCCGCCTTACGCGGGTTTCGGCCCAGCGTTCCGGCGCGGCGCCCGCTGGTGGGCGCTCAGGGCGCGCTCCAGCAGCCGGAACAACCCGATAAACGCCGCCGCGATCAATAGATACAACACGCCGGCCAGCAGGAAAAACTCCATGTTCATGTAGGTGCGGGCGATGACGCTCCGGGTCGCGCCCATCAGGTCGAGCAGGGTGATCGTGGAGGCGAGCGCGCTGCCCTTGAGCATCAGAATCACCTCATTGCCGTAGGCCGGCAGCATGATGCGGAAAGCGCGGGGCAGAATCACCTTGCGGTACTGGGTCGCCCGCGACAGACCGAGCGACTGGGCCGCCTCCACCTCGCCTCGCGGCACCGCCAGGATCGCGCCGCGCAGGATCTCGGCGATATAAGCGGCGGTGTTGAGGCTGAACGCGATGATCGCGCACCAGTAGGGCTTGGACAGCACCTCGTTCCACAGCCAGCCGGTGTCGCGCAGGCTCTCGAACTGCGACAGGCCGTAATAGACCAGGAAAATCTGCACCAGCAGCGGCGTGCCGCGAAAAAAGAAGATGTAGCCATAGGCGGGCATCCACAGCCACGGCGCGCGGGCGATCCGTAGCAGCGCCAGCGGAACCGCCAGCAGGAGGCCGATGATCCCGGAGAGCACGACCAGTTCGAGCGTCAGCCAGACGCCGGCGAGGATGCGCGGCAGATAACGGGCGTAGGACGCCCACGGCTCGGCGTCGCCGGCCAATGCCAGCAGCCCTTCGGAGAGCGCCACGATCCATTCGCTCATGCCCGCGCTCCCTGATAGCCCCGACT
>JAWOHQ010000058.1:0-6702 GCA_046485105.1 Candidatus Competibacteraceae bacterium
AACGTGACCTTGGCCTTGACCGCCGCCGCGATATAGGCCGTCACCAGCCCGGCCGAGCCGGCGCCGATCACCACCAGATTTCGGTCGAAGCGCGCCGGTTTTGCCCAATTCGCGTACACTCGCCGCGCCTTGACCAGCGCGACGATCTTCTTGGCGATCAGCGGGAACAGACCGAGCAGGACGAAGGAGCCCAGCAGCGCGGGCGAGAGGATGCCTTGCAGCGAGTCGATCCGGGCGATTTGCGTACCGGCGTTCACGTAAACCAGGGTGCCGGCCAACATGCCGACCTGGCTGACCCAGTAGAAAGTCCAGGTCCGGATCGTCGTGAGCCCCATCGCCAGGTTGATTACAAAAAAGGGGAAGATCGGGATCAGCCGCAGGGTGAACAGGTAAAACCCGCCTTCCCGCTCCATCCCGGCGTTGATCGCTTTCAGTTTGTCGCCGACTTTGCTTTGCACCCAATCGCGCAGCACGAAGCGCGAGACCAGAAAGGCCAGGGTGGCGCCGAGGGTCGAGGCGAAGGAGACGATGAGCGTGCCCCACAGCAGGCCGAAGATGGCGCCCGCCACGAGGGTCATAATCGCCGCGCCCGGCAACGACAGGCCGGTGACCGCGACGTAGATCGCGAAGAAAATGCCCGCTGTCAGCGCGGGCTGCGCCGCCCGATAGGTTTCGATGGCCGCTTGTTGGGATTTGAAGTAATCCAGGCTGAAAAAGCGTCCCAGATCGAAGGCGAAAAACGCGCCGATCAGGACGGCGAGCGTCAGTAGCAGCAGGAATTTGCGTTTATTCATGGATGGAGACTCGGTGGTTCGGTAGATGGATTGAATTACGTACCCAAGCCTAATTTGGATGCATCGGCGCTGGATTAAGAGGCGTTTTGTACAGTCTCTCAGTGCGCTGCTCGCCTGGCGACTCTTCGCCGTTGATAAATAATCACCACGGTTCGCTTATTTCTATTTTTTATGATAATCATCAAGTTAAGTGAAGCATTTTACCGCTTTTTCGTTGAGAAACCTTCTGAATTTCAGGCGGTGTGGCCGGCCCGCCAAACGGATTCAATCCTGGCCGCGCACGTGCGGGGACTCTCCACGGCTCGGGTCATCATCATCCTTGCGGGCGGAGACTCCAGCGGTCAGCGTATAACGCATGGCGTCTTCAGGGGAAAGATCCAGCACTTCAATAGCGCTGCGGGGCAGCATCAGGGTATAACCGCCGATCTGGTAGCTCATCGGCAGATAGACCGCGATGGTTTCACTACTCCCCAGGTTGTCGGGCAGTCCGGTGAAATCCTCGCGGGTCACAAAACCTATCAGGCGGTATTCGGTGCCGGGCAGGGTCACCAGCACGGCCCGTCCAAACTTGCTCTGCATGTCGCCCGAAAGCAGGTTCATGACGTCGCGCACTATGCCGTGGATGGTTTTGACCACGGGAATGCGCTGCATCAGCCCCTCCATCCACGCGAACAGCCCCCGGATGACGTAGGCGCGCAGCAGCACGCCCAGAGCGAAGATGAGTCCGATGCCGACCATCAGGCCGAGGCCCGGAAAGTACAGCGCATCCGGCAACAATTTCTGAAAAAGCCCGCCCAACAGACCCTCGGCGGTGCTGCCCAGCCACCACAACAGCGCCAGGGTGATCGCGATGGGTAGGATCGCGACGAGACCGGTGAGGAAGGTGCGGGTGAATTGTTTCATGGCGGGAGTCCTTGGGATATCGATGAGGTTGAGGCTGGAGGCTAGCGCGGATTGCGGGGTGGGTGGGGGTCGACATCGACCGCGGAAGCATCCCGCATGCATCCAAAAAAGATGCCCGACCGTATGCATCCACAAGACCCACGGTTTCGGGACGCGTTCCGGAACCCCGCCAAAGGAGGTTTATTTGTGAACCTGATGATCTGCTTGAAACGCGGGCTGGTGTTGCTCGCGCTGTTGCTCGCGACGCCGCTGGCGCAGGCGGCTTTCGACCACCGCCATGCCGCCTGGGATGCCCTGCTTGAAAAGCATGTCGTGCTGATTGCCGACGGTAAGGCGTCCCAAGTGAACTACGCCGGCTTGCAAACCGACCGCGCGGCGTTACGTGCCTATCTCGACGCGCTCTCGGCGGTGAGTGAGGCCGAATATCAAGGGTGGAGTTCGCCGCAACGGCTAGCCTTTCTGATCAACGCCTACAACGCATTTACGGTGGAATTGATTCTGACCCGCTATCCCGATCTTCGCTCGATTCGGGATCTGGGATCGCTGCTCCGGTCGCCCTGGAAACAGCCTTTTTTCACCCTGCTGGGCGAGGAGCGGCATCTGGATAATATCGAACACGACATCATCCGCGCGCCCGGCGCGTTCGACGAGCCGCGCATCCACGCCGCCGTCAACTGCGCCGCCATTGGGTGCCCGATGCTGCGCGACGAAGCCTTCACGGCCGACCGGTTGGAGGGGCAGTTGGAAGACAGCATGCGCCGCTTCCTGGCCGACCGCAGCCGCAACCGCTTCGATGCGGAGCGCAAGACCCTGATGGTTTCAAAAATTTTTGATTGGTACAAAGGCGATTTCGAACAAGGCCATCAAGGCATGACCTCGCTGGACGCGACCTTCGCCCGCTATGCCGACGCGCTGAGCGACATACCCCAGGCACGGGAGGCGATCCGCCAGGGCGGCTTGCGCATTCGCTATTTGGACTACGACTGGGCGCTCAACGCGACCGGGCGCTAAGGAGGACAAACGCCGCGCGCCAGAATCCTGGCGCGCGGCCTGGATCAGGCGGCGGCCGCCAGCTCGGGGTGCTCGGCCTCGAAATGCTCCAGCACCTCTTGCCAGTGTTTCTCCGCCTTAGGATGGTGATGCTCGTGGGCCATGGCGATGTCATCGCGGATCATGATATCGACGCGCATCAGGCCGCCTTCTTCATGTGCCAGGCAGCATCCCAGCTCGGCCGCGACGATTTCTGGAATATGTTCGTGTTGCGCGATGGCTTCGATTTCTTGCTCATCCAGGTCGCTCAGACCGACGCAGTCTTTATAAGTCAACATATTACACCTCCAGTGCCCGAACTCTTTCCGGACCGGACCGGACCAGGCCGGAAGCTCAGAGCTTTAAGTGGCGCAAAACCAATCCGGATTTCGCGATGCTGCATCCGGGCTATACCGGGAAATCCTCTCAGGTGAAACGCCTGAGCCCGACAAGTTTCAATAATATGACAAAATCAATTACTTTTATAGACCCATACTCAGACCTGTTGTTCCATCACCAGCGTCAACCCGAGGTGCGCGCGCGGGAACCTGACAGTCGATCATGGTTCTTAGTAGCCAATTCCGACTTACAAGCGCGCCGACCGACATGCCCAAAATCGCCTCTGGCCTCCGCCGCAAACCGGAAAACGTGATCCTCGCCCTGACTGGCTTTCGTCCCTTCTCGTGGCTCGCCGTCATCCTGTTGGCCGGGTTGCTTCATGCCTTTCCAGCCTTCGCCAACCCGGTGCAAACTCCCCATGTCCAAGCGCATCTGGTCGGCGAAGTGGCTGCGGTACGGCCAGGACAGCCGTTCTGGGTCGCGCTGCGCCTGACCATGCGGGACGGCTGGCACACCTACTGGCGCAATCCGGGGGATTCGGGCCTGGCCACCACCATCGACTGGACGTTGCCGGAAGGGTTTACCGCCAGCGAGATTCGCTGGCCTTATCCCGAACGAATTCCGGTCGGGCCGCTGATGAATTTCGGCTATCACGGCAAAGTCTGGTTGCTGGTCCAAATTCAGCCGCCGGCGACCCTGGCGGATTCGGAGCCGTTGACTTTGCAAGCACACGCCCGCTGGCTGGTCTGTGAAGAAGACTGCATCCCGGAAGAGGCCGTATTGCGCCTGACGCTGCCGGTCGGCACCGAATCCACCCCCCTTGATCCGCGCTGGAGCGAAGGCTTCGCCGCGACCCGACGGGCGCTGCCGCAACCCAATCCCTGGCCCGCTTCCTTCCACGTCACCACCGACGCGCTGACCCTCGAACTCGACGCCGGTCCCTCCGCCGGCAACATCGCCGATCTGACGTTTTTCCCAGCCGCGGACGGCATCATCGACCACGCCGCGCCGCAGACCGTCCAGCGCGACGGTTCCATCGTCCGGTTGACGGTGGCGCGTGGCGCGGCCCCCGCGCTCCCCGAACCGCTGACCGGAGTTTTCGTAATCCAGGAGCGGTTGGACGACGGTCAGTCGGCAGTCCATGCCTTCACGCTCGCGGCGTCCCACGCCGAACCCGCGACGCCGCTGGCTTATCCGGCTCTCGCCCAGTCTCTGCTGCTGGCGTTGCTGGGCGGAGTGCTGCTGAATCTGATGCCTTGCGTGTTCCCGGTGCTGTCATTGAAGGCGCTGGGATTGGCCCGGCACGCTCACGAGTCGCCCGGCGCGGTGCGCGCCCACGGTCTCGCCTACACCGCCGGAGTACTGGTCTGTTTCGCGCTGGTGGCCGGGGTGCTGATCGCCCTGCGCGCGGCGGGCGAGCAGATCGGCTGGGGTTTCCAGCTGCAGTCGCCGATGTTCGTGGCGCTGTTGGCGTATTTCATGTTCGCCCTGGCTCTGAGCCTGTCCGGCGTGTTCGAGATCGGCGGGCGGTTGATGGGCATCGGCGGGACTTTGGCCGACCGACCCGGCT
Organism: Candidatus Competibacteraceae bacterium; assembly: GCA_046485105.1. Classification (GTDB taxonomy): domain Bacteria; phylum Pseudomonadota; class Gammaproteobacteria; order Competibacterales; family Competibacteraceae; genus REEE01. The sequence continues at coordinate 4,636 of JAWOHQ010000058.1, forward strand.
ATTCAGGTTCGTTCGCCACCGGCGCGCTGGCGGTCGTGGTGGCGACGCCCTGCACCGCGCCGTTCATGGGCGCGGCCCTGGGGTTCGCGCTGACGCAACCCTGGCTGGTCTCGCTGACGGTGTTCCTGGCCCTGGGTCTGGGTCTGGCGCTGCCCTATCTACTGCTGAGTTTCAGTCCGGCGCTGTTGCGGTTCCTGCCCCGGCCAGGACCCTGGTTGGAACGCGGCAAGCAACTGCTGGCGTTTCCCCTGTATGCCACCGCCGCCTGGCTGGTCTGGGTGTTGAGCCAACAGGCCGGACCGGACGGAGTCGCCGCCGCGCTGGCCGGGATGATCCTGATCGCCTTCGCCATCTGGCTTGCCCAAGCCGTTCGCGCCGCCGGTCGCGGCTGGCGGTTGACGGGTTGCGCGGGCGCGGCGCTGGCGCTAGTTTTGGCGCTGGGCCTGACGCGGCTGCCCGCCACGGAGCCCGAGTCGAGTTACGTTGCCTCTCAGGCATCGTCGGCTGTGGCCTGGGAGCCGTTTTCGCCGGCGCGGCTGGCGGAACTGCAAGCCGCCGGGCGACCGGTGTTCGTCAACTTCACCGCCGCCTGGTGTATCACTTGTCTGGTCAACGAACGGGTGGCCCTGAGTTCGGCGCGCGTGGCGCTGGAACTGGTGGACCGGGAGGTCGTCGCGCTGAAAGCCGACTGGACCCACCGCGATCCGGTCATCACCGCTGCGCTCGCCGACTTTGGACGCGGCGGCGTGCCGCTGTATCTGCTGTATGCGCCCCAGGCGACGGAACCGGTCATCCTGCCCCAAATCCTGACCGAAGCTCTGGTGTTGCAAAACCTGCAAACCCTGTAGTCCTTCATTCACCCCCTCGCCCGCTCGCGGGCCTTGTCAAACCACTCACTCCAGAGGAGAGAGAACCATGTCCAAAGCAACGACGATGCCCCGCGCGATTGTGGCCCTGACCGGCGTCGCGACGCTGACTCTGGCTTTATGCGGCGGTCTGGCGCAGGCGGCTCCGACCGTGGGCCAACCCGCCCCGGATTTCACCGCGATCGACAGCAACGGCGCGACCCAGCAACTCAGCGCCCAGCGCGGTTCCACCGTGGTGCTGGAATGGACCAATCACGACTGTCCGTTCGTGCGCAAGCACTACGACACGGACAACATGCAGGCGCTGCAGAACGACGCCAAGGCGCAGGATATCGTGTGGTGGTCGGTGATTTCCTCGGCGCCCGGCAAACAGGGCTACGTCAGCCCCACCGAGGCGAACGCGCTCACCGCCAGCCGGAACGCCGCGCCCGCCGCCGTGCTGCTGGATTCCGACGGGAAAGTCGGTCGGCTCTACGGCGCGCGCACCACGCCGCACATGTACATCATCGATCCCAAAGGGACGCTGGTCTACATGGGCGGCATCGACGACAACCCTTCCGCCAATCCCGCCGACGTGAAAACCGCCACGAACTACGTGCGGGTCGCCCTGGCCGCCATGGAAAGTGATAGGGCGGTGGATCCCGCCTCAACCCGGCCCTATGGCTGTTCCGTCAAGTACTGACGGCGATCTCTGTTCAGAACTGGGGTCCGTGGAGAAATCCTGCCCGGATTCCGGAGTCCCGATCCCTTAATAGCGTCTGAACAGAAAACCCTCAATCGACCGTGTAGATACTGTTATCGCAGTCAAGCGCCATGAAGGGATGGATTGAAGAGTTGTCCCGACTTGAGGACACCGAAAGCGACATGGACGAGTTTGCGCATCATGGCGCCGATGATGACCATGGGGGCCTGGCCGGCGGCGGCGAGGCGATCCCGAAAGGCACAGCCCCCGGCGGTCTTGTGCAAGGTGACCATGGCGGGCATGTACAGGGCCTTACGCAGGCGGGCATGGCCCACTTTCGAGAGGCGGGGTTTGCCCCGCACGCTACTTGCCCGGTTCGTGCTGGCGCGGATCGATGCCGGCGAAGGCGGCGGCCTGACGGGCCTGGTCGAACCGGCTCGGCCTGCCATAGAACGCCAGGAGGACCGGAATAGTTGGGTCGCCCAGGCCAGGAATGGAATCGAGCAAGCGACGCTGCGT
>JAWOHQ010000061.1:0-3784 GCA_046485105.1 Candidatus Competibacteraceae bacterium
CAGCAAAAACAGCGCGAATAGCAACTTGATATTGTTTGACAGGGACAACGCAAGGCCTCTTTCCTATCCCGCCGCGTCAGGATCGATGCCCAAGGCCCGCAAGCGGGCGGCGAGGCGCTCGGCCCGCGTCCGTTCCTGTTCGGCCCGCGCCCGTTCCTGTTCGGCCCGCGCCCGTTCCCGCTGATAATTCAGCCACACATAGTCCTGATACACCGGATCGGTCATCAGCGTTTCCAGCGGCGGTTGCCGGTCCAGGTCGTCCAGACGCCACCGCAACCCTGGCAATACCTCGGAACGGATGACGCCCTCCGGCGCGACGGGCAGGGGTTCGTAAACCCCGCGCTCGGTCAAGCGGTAGAACTGACGGAGTTCGGGCGCGTGGTGCAGCAGGTAGTATTCCCGCACCCCGCCGGCGGCGTATTCGCCCTTCTTGACCACCGTGTCCCGTTCCCGCATGGCCCGGGTCGAGGTCGAAACCCCTTCGAGGCACAGGTCGAAGATCCCTCGATAACTCTGGACCGGCCCTTGCAGGGGCGCCGGGTTGTCGTGGCGCACCACCCCGTAATCCGGACGGCGGATCGCCACCTTGCCCGGCAGGGCCAGCCGAAATCCCATCTCCAGTCCGACTCGGTCGGCGATGGGATGGGTCCGCAGGAATTCGATCAGGAGTTGAACAAACCAGTCAAACACCCGAAAGGTCAGGTAATCCGACACGCCCTTTTCCTCCAGGAGGCCGTCGTTCCACTCGTAGGTCACCTCGGGACCGAGGTAGTAAAACTCCCAGTAATCGGCTTCGGAAACCCGCATCCCGTCGTAGGGTTCGGGGGGGTCCGAACGGGCTTGATGGGGCAGTAGAACCGCATTCATAATCAGACCTCCTGATCGGACCGACCTGCGCGGCCAGCCTATGACGATTGCTTCCAATCCGATGTTTGCCAGCCTGTTGAGTGGCGTTTTTTACGTCCGCTTAGAGGCGTTTTTGTACAGCCTCTTAGTTCCGCCCCTCACCCGTGGCGTTGACCGCCCGCCAATCCTGGGCCAACCGTAGAGCGCGCGCCAGGTCGGTTTCATTGAGTTGACTGGTGACCTGATCCAGGGGCTGAGTCGCTCCCCCATACCCGCCAGAGACCGCCAGATTCAGCCACAGATGGGCTTTGACCCAGTCCCGCTCGATGCCTCGGCCGTTACTGTACAGCATCCCCAACCCGTACTGCGCCAGCGGCAGACCGTTATCGGCGGCCCGTTCGAACCAGCGGAACGCCTGCTGGTCGTCGCGCGGTACGCCGAGGCCGGTGGCATACGCCAGCCCCAGCATCAACTGGGCCAAGGGCAATTCCTGTTCGGCGGCCTTGCGGTACCAACTAATGGCCTGACTCAAGTCGCGGGATACGCCGCTGCCTTCGGCATACATCAGTCCCAAATTCAACTGGGCCAGCGGCAAATCGCGCGCCGCGGCCTTACGGTACCAACCGACAGCCTGACCGGAGTCGCGCGGCGTACCCCGACCCGTCGCATGCAGCACGCCCAGATTAAATTCCGCCTCGACACTCCCTTGTCGCGCGGCTTCCTGGAACCAACGCAGCGCCTGCCGTTCGTCTCGTGATATCCCGATGCCGTCGGCGTACATCCCGGCGATCCGGAGTTGGCTTTCCAAATGCCCCTGCTCGGCGGCCCGGAGAGACCACTGGGCCGCCTGGCGATCATCGCGATCGAGAACGTCCGCTTCACCCTGGAGATAGAACCTTCCCAGTCGACTCTGGGCTTCGGCATCTCCCTGTTCGGCCGCCTTGCGCAGCCACTCCAGACCGATCCGGGTATCGCGCGGCACCCCACTGCCGGCCAAGTGGCGCGCCGCCAATTGCAGTTGGGCTTCCGCGCTGCCACCCTCGGCCGCCTGCGTTAGCAACTGCAAACCTCTGGCTTCATCCAGCACTACCCCCTGACCGCTCAAATAAATTTTGGCCAGTTCCAATTGCGCCAGAGGCAAACCCTGTTCGGCCGCGCGCCGGAACCATTGCAGGGCCGCCCGTTCGTCGCGCGGCAGCCCGCGCCCCGCGGCCTGCATCGTTCCCAAATAGTATTGCGCCTGGGGTAGATTCTGCTCGGCGGCCACTCGATACCACTTCACCGCTTCCCCATCGTTACGGGCGGTTCCCTGACCCTCGGCGTACATCCGCCCCAGACTGAACTGGGCCAACGTCAATCCCTGCTCGGCGGCCTTGCGGTACCAGAGGAACGCATCTCTGGCGCTGCGCGGTCCACCCCGACCGAGCGCGTACCGCACCGCCAGGTTGTACTGGGCTTCGGCATGACCCTGTTCGGCGGCTTTGCGATACCATACGAACGCTTGCTCGTTATTCAGGCCCACTCCGCGGCCACCGGCGTACATGGCGCCCAACGCGAACTGTGCGCCGGCATGGCCTTGCGCGGCGGCTTTTTGGTACCAGTCGAAGGCTTCCTTGTCATTGCGCGACACTCCGCGCCCGCTGGCATAATGATTCCCCAAGGCAAATTGAGCCTCGGCATGGCCCTGTTGGGCAGCCCTGCGATACCAACCGATGGCCTCCTGCTCGTCTTGCGCCATGCCTTGGCCGGTTGCGTACTGACTGGCCAACACGTACTGGGCCTCGGAATGGCCCCGTTCGGCCGCCTGATTCAGCCACAACACCGCCTCCCGCGCGCTGGGCGCCTCACTGGGATGGGCGGCGTACAACAACCCCAACTGGAGCTGGGCCTCGGGATTGCCCTGCAGGGCCGCCTTCCGGAGCCACTCGATGGCGTTGCGCCGGCTCTGCGTGATCCCCTGGCCGCGCAGATACAACAGGCCGATCATGGTCTGCGCCTGTGGGTCGCCCTGTCGGGCCCAGACCATGTACTCCCGGAAAGCCGTCCCATAATCCCCGCGCCGGTAGGCCTCGGCGGCGCTGTTGGCGACGGTGTCAGGCGAGGTTGGCCGCGTGTCGCCGTAATGCCAGACGCCTCGTTCGTCCTGCCATTTCTTCACGCCCGAATCGGGCGGCGCCGCCTGTACCGCGCCGATCAGAACGACCGACAATAACAATGCGATCTTGCGCATGACTACCTCCAACCTCTTCTTGAAAGACGTTTTTGCGCCGCATCTGGTAAGGTCACCCATCGAACAACCAGCACCCGTTCGAATCCTTCACACCGATTGCGCGCGTTTCGCTCTTCATTTTGTGGGATTCACAGGTATCATTGACCATCTCATTAACCATAGCGAGGCAATCCGCATGACCATCAATTTGCAAAAAGGACAGCGCATCAGCCTGGAAAAAGAGGCGGGGCGCGGTCTAAGCCGGGTCGTCATGGGCCTGGGCTGGGGGATGAAAGAAGTCCAGAGCCGTGGGTTCCTGGGCTTCGGCGCCGGCGTTCGCCAGGAAGCGGTGGATTTGGACGCGTCCTGCCTGCTGTTTGATAACAACGGTAATTTAGTGGATACGGTCTGGTTCAGACAACTGAAAAGCCGTTGCGGCTCCATCCAGCACAGCGGCGACGATCGCGCTGGCGGCGGCGAATCCGGCGCCGACAACGAGCAAATCGCCATCGATCTGAACCAGGTGCCCGCCGCGGTGCTGACCCTGATCTTCACGGTCAACAGCTTCAGCGGCGAAAGTTTCGCCGGAATTCCCAGCGCCTTCTGCCGGCTGACGGACGGTGCTGGCGGTGGCGAGGTCGCCCGCTTCGATCTATCGCTGGAAGGCGGCCAGCATACCGGCCTGATCATGACCAAGCTGTATCGCCACGGTGGAGAGTGGAAAATGCA
>JAWOHQ010000154.1:0-2675 GCA_046485105.1 Candidatus Competibacteraceae bacterium
CCGGCAACGAGGGCTGGGTCTACAACGATAACGTCAACAGCCCGGAGATTCGCCGCTGGCTGGGTGAGGTGGTCGGCAAGGAAGGCGAGACGCTGGACCGGCACGACCGCTGGTTGTGCATGATGTATCCGCGACTGGTGCTGTTACGGCAATTTCTCTCCGAAGACGGTGTTATCCTTATTTCTCTGGATGATGTCGAATCTGGTCACCTACGTCTTTTGCTAGACGAAGTATTTGGCTTCAAAAACCGTATCGCAACTATTGTTTGGAACACGCGAAACACCGACAACCGCGTCAAAACCTACCTTTCACCAGATCACGAACACATCTTCGTTTATGGCAAATCTGAAGCCGCTCGGATTGTGGGACGTGTAATTGATCGCTCAGACTTCAAAAACCCGGATAACGACCCCCGAGGTCCCTATGTAACCGATCCGCTGAAGGGAAAAGCCACGGCAGCAGAGCGCCCGAACCTCCATGACTACAACATGGAGCAACCCGGTACGAAAAACGTGTGGAAGCCAGATCCGGCAAAGGGTTGGATAACTGATCGCTCAGGATACGAAAGGTTGCTCCGCGAGGATCGTATTTGGTGGCCACCTAATCCTGTGACCGGCTGGCCGCGCAAGAAAAGATTCTTGTCCGAGACGCAAGAACGGATGCCTGCCTCATCCTTTTGGCCGGAATTTAAGACTCAATCAGGTGCCCGTGAACTTGACGAGATTCTTGATGAGCGAGTGTTTGCTTTTCCCAAACCTCTTTCGCTCATTCAAAGAATCGTGAGCTACTGTGTTCCTGCCGGCAGTACCGTTCTCGATTCATTTGCTGGAACGGGTACAACTGCACATGCAGTAATGCGTCAGAACGCCGAGGACGGCGGCAATCGCCGTTTCATTCTTGTCGAGATGGACGACACTATCGCCCGTACCGTCACCGCCGAACGCATCAAGCGAGTGGCCAGCGGCTACATCAATTCCAAAGGGCAAACCGTCGGGGGCTTGGGCGGCGGCTTCCAGTTCTTCCGCCTGTCCGCCGAGCCGCTGTTCACCAACGAGGGTCAGATTCGCCCCGACGTCAGCTTCACTCAACTGGCCGAGTTCGTCTGGTTCGCCGAAACCGGCACGGGCTGCCCCGGCCGCGCCGATTCTCCCCTGCTGGGCGTGCATGAGGGCCGCGCGGTTTATCTGCTCTACAACGGCATCCTCAAGGACCAGTCGGTGGCCGGCGGCAACGTGTTGACCGGCCAGGTTCTCAATGGACTGCCCAGATTCGCCGGCCCCAAGGTGATCTACGCCGCCGCCAACCGTTTGGGCGCGCGCGCCGCGCGGGAGAACATCACCTTCAAACAGACGCCCTACGCGCTGGACGTATGAGTCATGACCCACTTCCCCCCGAAAACCTACCAGTCGCAGGTTTTGGAAAGCGTGGTGGCGTATTTCCAGGCGTGCCACGAACTGTCGTCGCCGTCGCTGGCCTTTACCGCCACGACCGAACGCCTGTGGGGACGGGGGCTGGCCTACAATCCGCTATCCAACTTCCCGGTGGACATGCCGTATTTCTGTCTGCGGGTCCCCACCGGAGGCGGCAAGACCTGGCTGGCGGCGAAAAGCGTGGCCCTGGTCAACACCCATCTCTTGCGCGGCGAGTACAGCGTCATCCTCTGGCTGGTGCCGAGCAAGCCGATTCGCGGGCAGACCTTGCGCGCCTTGCGGGATCGCGGGCATCCCTACCACGCCGCGTTGCGCGACGCCGGCCCGGTCGCGGTGATGGACCTGGAAGAAGCCAAGAGCGTCACCCGCGCGACGCTGGATACCTCCACCACGATCATCGTCGCCACCCGCCAGGCGTTCCAGGTGGAAGACGAGGAATGCCGCAAGGTTTACCAGTCCAGTGGGGCGTTGATGCATCATTTCGACTCCCTCGCGCCCGCGCAACGAGAACTGCTGCTGACCGACGGCGACGCCACGCCCTGTTCGCTCGCCAACGTGCTGCGCCTGCGCCGGCCCTTCATCATCGTCGATGAAGCCCATAACAGCCGAACCGAACTGGCGTTCGACATGCTGGCCCGCTTCCGCCCCAGCGGGGTCATGGAACTGACCGCCACGCCCGATCTCGAGCGCACGCCGTCCAACGTCCTACACAGCGTATCGGCCGCCGAATTGAAGGCGGAGGAAATGATCAAGCTGCCGGTCGTGCTGGAAACCGAGCCTCACTGGCAACAATGCCTGGCCGACGCCATCGGCCGCCGCGAGGCCCTCCACCAACTGGCCGACGAGGAACGCCGCGCGGGCGCGGCCTATTTGCGCCCCATCGTGCTGATTCAAGCCGAACCGCGCCGGAGCGGCGTCGAAACGCTGGACGTGGCGCGCGTCCGCGACGAACTCATCACCAACCACCGCATTCCGCCCGAAGCCATCGTCATCGCTACCGGCGAGGACCGGGGCCTGGAAAAAATCGAGGCGGAGTACCGGCTGGGCATCGCCGACCCAGCTTGTCCGGTGAACTTCGTCATCACCCAGAAGGCGCTGGCCGAGGGCTGGGATTGCCCCTTTGCCTACATTCTGGTCAGCATGGCGTCGCTGCATTCTGCCACGGCGGTGGAGCAGCTGCTCGGGCGAGTGCTGCGGCAGGCGGGCGCCAGCCACCGGCAAGCCAAGGCGCTGAATCAGTCGTAT
>JAWOHQ010000238.1:0-7626 GCA_046485105.1 Candidatus Competibacteraceae bacterium
GCGTGGCGGTGGGCATCATTGCCGACGCCACCGGGGCGATCCTGATTGCCCGTCGGCCCGATCACGTCCATCAGGGCGGATTGTGGGAGTTTCCCGGCGGCAAGGTGGAAGCGGATGAAACGGTGGATGCCGCCCTGCGGCGCGAATTGCATGAAGAACTTGGGATTGCGATTCAGGCCGCCGAACCGTTGCTGGGGATTCGACACCTCTATACCGATAAAACCGTGATGCTGGAGGTCTGGCGGGTGACGGCTTATCACGGCGAGCCGCACGGTCGGGAAGGCCAACCGCTGCTCTGGATCTTGCCGGAGGCACTGGCCGATTTCGCCTTTCCCGCCGCCGACGAACCGATCATCGCTCGATTGCGCCAGGAGCGGGATCAAATGGTGCAGCAGGCCAGTTCGAAGGCGACGTCGGCCGTACTCTGAATAGCCCGGCGGTTGGGATTGTGCTGTTCCAGGAAACGAATGGTGAAACGATGCCGGCCCCCGCTGATTTCCGGGAAGCATTCCGCGCCGGGCGGCAGCAGGACCCGGATGAGTTGGTGGGGAGCGCCACCGTCCAACCCATGCTGGAAGAATCCCCGCACGGCGATTTCCAGCCGGGGGGTGGCGCTCTCGCGGATGAGCCGGAGGATCAACGCGACGGCGTCCCGCATGGGGATGAACGGGTCGAGCCATTCCCGCAGATGCTGGGTACGGGTTGGAACCTCCTGCTGCAACCAGTGATGGAACGCGGGCAGGTCGAACTGGCAGGCGCCGCCGGGAATTTGGCTGCGCTTGTGAATGGCGCTCAGGAAGTCGGTTTGGCGCACCGCCTCCAGGGCTGAATTATCCAGATGATGAATCCGGCCCAGGATCGTCCCAATATCCGTCAGTACCCGGTCCAGGGTGTCGGGATGGACGCCCGGCGCTAGCCGCAGCCGGTTCAGGGTGGCGGCATACCGCTCCAGTTCCTTGAGGATATCCCCCTTGAATTCGTTGCGTCCGGTCAAGGCCAGGATGTCGAACAAACCCTGTAGAGCAATCCGGCTGTCCCAGATCGAGCGCCCGTCGAGCGCGTGATCGACCTGTTGGAACAGAAATTCCAGGCGCAACAGTACCCGAGCCCTTTCGTTGAGCGGTTGTTCGTAACAGACGCTCTGGAACACGGAAGACCTCGTGGCGAGTGGCGATGCGGACCGTTCGCCGCTCTCAGGCTCGGGCGGCGGCTAACGTCGAATACCGTTGATGCAGGTCGGCCACCTGACGATCCAGATGATCGAGATCGCCGGCATTATCAAGAATCTCGTCCGCCAGCGCCAACCGCCGGGCGCGCGGGGCTTGGGCGGCCAGAATCTGACGAGCTCGCGTTTCATCAATGTGGTCCCGGGCCATCACCCGGCGAACTTGCTCGGCTTCGGGAACATCCACCACCAGCACCCGGTCGACCAGATCGGTCATCCCGGTTTCCGCCAGCAGGGGAATGACCACCAGGCAGTACGGCGCGCTCAGCGCGGCGATCCGTTCCCGAGCCAGCGCGCGAATGCGCGGATGCAGGATCGCTTCGAGCCGCCGGCGTCCAGCCGGGTCGGCGAACACCCGCTCGCGCAGATGGGCGCGCCGCAACTGACCTCGATCATCAAGGCATTCCGGCCCAAATTCGGCCGCGATGGCCGCCAGCGCCGGCTGGCCGGGTTCGACCAGCTCGCGGGCCAGCAGATCAGTATCGATGACCGGCGCGCCGCTTCGCGCGAACCGGTCGCTCACCGCCGTCTTGCCGCTGCCGATGCCGCCCGTCAGCCCGACCACCAGCACGCTCAGAGTCCCATCCAGTTCAGGTAAGCGCGGTTGATTGTCTCGCCCCACAGCAGCGCGATCCAGCCTGCGGCGGCCAGGAAGGGGCCGAACGGCATCGGGATCCGCCGGTCCCGGCCCTGGAACGCCATCAGCGCCAGCCCGCAGATCGCCCCCACCAGCGACGACAGGATGACGATCATGACCAGATATTGCCAGCCGGTCCAGGCGCCGAGCGCCGCCAGCAGCTTGAAGTCGCCATGACCCATCCCTTCCTTGCCAGTCAGCAGGCGAAAACCCTGATAAACCGACCAAAGCGACAGATATCCGACCATGGCGCCGATCACGGCGCTGGGCAGGTCGGCGAACAGACCGAACAACGCGGCCAACAGGCCGAGCCACAGCAGCGGCAAAGTTAGACTGTCGGGCAGCAACTGGGTGCGAAAATCGATGACGCTGGCCGCCAACAACATCCAGGTAAAGACCAAAGCCGCCGCCGCCGGCCAGCCGAAACCGAGCTGCCAGGCGACCAGACCGGCCAGGATGCCGCTGGCGGCTTCCACCAGCGGGTACTGAACGCCGATCCCCGCGCCGCAGTGAGCGCAACGCCCGCGCTGCCGGAGATAGCTGAACAGCGGGATATTCTCCACCGCCCGAATCAGCTGCCCGCAACTCGGGCATTGCGAGCGCGGTCCCCACAGGGTCAAGGCGGGCTTGTCGACCTCCGGATCGGGCTGATGCAACAGTTCCGCGCATTGCGAACGCCATTCCCGCTCCATCATCAGCGGCAGACGGTAGATGACCACGTTGAGAAAACTGCCAACCATCAGGCCCAGCAGCACGGCCAGGAAGACGAACAGCATCGGTGAATCGGCCACCAGCGCCAGCGGGGTCATCACGCGACCGCCGTCAGACCGCCGCGGCCAGCTTGAAGATCGGTAGATACATGGCGATCACCAGGGTGCCGACCACGACGGCCAGGAAGGCCATCAGCAGCGGTTCGATCATGGTGGTTAGCGTATCCACTTTCTGGTCGACCTCCGCCTCGTAGAAATCGGCCACTTTGGCCAGCATGTCGCCCAGCGAACCGGCTTCCTCGCCGATGGCGACCATCTGGATCACCATGTCGGGGAATAAACTGCTTTGGCGCATGGCGAAGTTCAGTTGCTGGCCGATGGACACCGACTCGCGCATGTCCATGACCGCCTTCTCGTAGACATAGTTGCCGGTGGCGCCAGCCACGCTGACCAAAGCGTCCACCAGGGGCACGCCGCCGCTGAACAGGGTGGACAGGGTACGGGCGAAGCGGGCGTTGGCCGAGGTGGCGACCAGATCGCCGATCAGCGGAACTTGCAGGACGATGCGGTCCAGCCATTGGTAGAAGGTTCGCGAGCGCTTGCGCGCCTCCAGAAAGCCGACGATGGCCACCACCGGCGCTCCCAAAATCAGATACCAGTACTCCTGGAAAAACTGCGAAAGATCGATGACAAACCGGGTCAGGGCCGGCAACTCGGCGCCGAAGCCCCTGAATAGATCGTCGAAGGTCGGAATCACGAAGATCAGCAGGATCGCGGTCACCACGAAGGCGAACACCAACACGATGGCCGGATAGGTCAAGGCTTTCTTGACCTTGGCCTTCAAGGCTTCGGATTTCTCCAGATAGGTGGCAATCTTGTCGAGCAGATTTTCCAGCGCGCCGGCTTCTTCGCCGGCATGCACCAGGCTGCAATACAGATCGTTAAAATACAGGTGATGCTTGGCGAAGGCCTTGGATAGCGAGGTGCCGCTTTCCACATCGGCCTTGACGTCGAGAATCAATTCCTTGACCTTGGGTTTGCGGTTGCTGTGCCCGACCATATCCAAGGCCTGTACCACGGCGATGCCCGAAGTTAACATGGTGCAGAGCTGGCGGGTAAATAACATAATGTCTTTCGGCACGATATTGTTGCCGAAGGACAACAGGGGCTTGGCCTTCTTGCGGACCCGCAGCGGGACGATGCCTTGCCGGCGCAGTTCGGACTTGATCAAATTTTGATTGCTGCCCCGCAGTTCGCCCTTGACCCGAACGCCCCGCTTGTCGGTGCCTTCCCACTTGAACGTGGGTTCGTCTTCTTTCTTTTTGGCTTTCGCCAGGATTGCTTGTTTAGCCACGACCGTTATTCCGTTGTTACTCGGTTGATTTCTTCGAGGCTGGTGAGTCCCGTGCGAACTTTTTCCAGCCCCGACCGGCGCAAGTCGTTGACGCCTTCCCGACGCGCTTGATCGGCGATGTGCAGCGCGTTGCCGTTCGCCATGATGATTCGCCCGATCTCCTCGGAAACCGGCATGACCTCGTAGACGCCGACCCGGCCCTTGTAGCCGTGGTTGTTGCATTGATCGCAACCGACCGCCTTGTAAATCGTCAGATCTTTCAGCTCATCCTCGCGAAAGCCCTGGTTGATCAGTTCTTCCCGGGGAATTTTGATTTCTTCCTTGCAGTTCTGACAAAGTCGCCGCGCCAAGCGTTGGGCGATGATCAACGTCACGCTGGAGGCGATGTTGTAGGGCGCCACCCCCATGTTCATCAACCGGCTCAGGGTTTGCGGCGCGCTGTTGGTATGCAGGGTGGACAAGACCATGTGGCCGGTCTGGGCGGCCTTGATGGCGATCTCGGCGGTTTCCAGGTCGCGGATCTCGCCGACCATGATGATGTCCGGGTCTTGGCGCAGGAAGGAGCGCAGGGCGTTGGCGAAGGTCATCCCGACCTTGGGGTTGACGTTGACCTGATTGATGCCGGGCAGGTTGATTTCCACCGGATCCTCGGCGGTGGAGATGTTGACCGCGGACGTGTTCAGGATGTTGAGGGCCGTGTACAGGGAGACGGTTTTACCGCTGCCGGTGGGACCGGTCACCAGCACCATGCCCTGCGGTTTATGGATGGCGTTGAGAAACAGATTCCTCTGGTGCTCCTCGTAGCCCAAGGCCTCAATGCCCATTTGGGCGCTGGCCGGGTCGAGCAGACGCATCACCACTTTCTCGCCCCACATCGTGGGCAGGGTGTTGACCCGGAAGTCGATGGCGCGTTGCTTGGTCAGATAGAGCTTGAGCCGTCCGTCCTGCGGCACCCGGCGCTCGGCGATATCGAGTTGAGCCATGATCTTGAGCCGGGCGGCCAGGCGCGGCGCCATGGTGACCGGCGGCTTGTAGAGTTCGTCCAGCATGCCGTCCTGGCGCAGGCGGACCCGGTAGGTTTTTTCGTAGGGCTCGAAATGGATATCCGAGGCGCCGCGGTTGATGGCTTGCAGGATCACCTGATTGATGAAACGCACCACCGGGGCGTCGTCGGCATCCGACTGAGTCAGGGTCTCGATTTTTCCCGCCGCGTCGGTCTCGCTGCTGAAGTCGAGATCGCCGATATCGCTGTCGGCCATGGCCGAGGCGGGCGCCTCAATGGCTTTGTCCAGCGCCTTGGTCAGCTGGAGTTCGCTGACGACAACCGGCTCGATATCGAGTCGGGTCTGGAACTTGATATCCTCCAACACCCGTTGGTGGGTGGGGTCGCTGACGCCCACGAACAGCCGGCGGCCCCGTTTGTGCAGCGGCAGGGCGCGGTGCTGGCGAAGCAGCTTTTCATCGACGAGGCGGACGATTTCGCCGTCGATTTCCAGGGCGTCGATGTCGAACAGCGGCAAGTTGAAGCTGCGCGAAGCGATGCGGGCGATGTCTTTGTCGCGCGCCAACTTGTTTTCGATCAGGTAGGAAACGAAGGGGACATTATCCCTTCGAGACTGTTCGAAGGCTTTGAGCGCGGCGGCTTCGTCGAGCAGATGATTGAGCACGAGCTGCCTGGCCAGCCCGATCAGTTGGCCGCCCGGCTGAGTGATAACATTACTGGGGTTGGTAGCCATGGCTTGACGTCATCCTTTGGCGAGTCAACGTGGCTGATTGCTTTCTCAGCCAACTTTAGCCTATGTGGGGAACCTTGGAAAGGGGTGCGGTGCAGTGAGTGCCCAACCCGCGGGACATTTGGCCACCTTTCCCAGGATGACTCGTGGGAGCGAATGTCGTATTTTTCATGGTCAGTACCCCGTTGGGTTGTAGGCCTCAGGAGCGCCGCCGCGAATCATGGGGCCGTTGCGGGTGCGGTGGGCTGTTGGCCGTCTGGAGTCCAGGTCGCGGTGATGATGATTTTGGGTTGCAAAATCCGAGGTGGACGCTTGCCTGAGGAGGCTGGAATCATGTCAACAAAAGCGGTAACCGTAAACGCCATTGGCTTCATGGAAAGGGAGCGCCGGATGATTAAAAATATCCTGTCCTTGGCCAGCAATAAAGAGCAAGCATACCTGCTGGTGGCCGATACCCACGAATCGGCCGAGATGGTCATCGTCAATGCCGACGATCCGGCGGCGATGACGTTTTGGGACGAACACCAGCAAAGCTGCCCGGAAGCTAGCGTGGTTCTGGCCACGGCCACACCGTTGGTCGAGTCGGAGCACGTCTGTATCCGGCGGCCGTTAATCGCGAGCCAGTTGCACGGAGTGTTGGCGCTCGGGGGGCAATCCGGGGTCTCGGCCTCCAGGTCCCACCGCTACGAAGCGCTGGGCAAGAGCTTTCTGTTTCGCAATCTGTCCCCTGGCCATCTGGAGAAGATCGTGGGGTTGTCGCGGGTGATGAACCTGCCCGCGCGGCAAGTCGTGTTCGAGAGAGACAACGTGGGTGAAGAGATGCTGGTCGTCCTGAGCGGACGCTTGAAGATCGGTCTGACCCACCAGGAAGGACGGGAAATCGTGCTCGGCACGCTCGGGCCAGGCGAAATCGTCGGTGAAATCGCCATGCTCGATGGTCGGGGGCGCTCGGCGACCGCGACCACCCTGACCCCGTGTGAGTTGTTGGTAATCCGGCGCCAGGATTTTATGCCCTTCCTGGAACAGAATCCCAAGGTGGCTATCGATCTGTTGACGGTGCTGGCCTTGCGGTTACGGCTCAACACCGAACAGTTGGTTGCACTGCTCGCCGAGAGCGCGGCATAGCGCTGAACGCGCCGGCTATTGCGGTGCTGGCGGCAAACCGGTTAGCGTTATCCGCGCCATCGCCATCATCAGCCACATCGACACTCGTCGTCGCACCCGCGGGGAGGGTGCGCAAAACTTAACTCAGGGGGCTCTCATGGAACTCGCTTGCCTGGACCTGGAAGGGGTCCTGGTTCCGGAAATCTGGATCAACGTCGCCGAACGCACCGGTGTCGAGGCGCTGCGGTTGACTACTCGCGACATCCCCGACTACGACCAGTTGATGCGGCAACGGCTGGCCCTGCTCGCCCAACATGGGTTGATGCTGTCGGACATTCAGCGGGTGATCGCCGGCATGGGACCGCTGGAGGGCGCGCGCGAGTGCCTGGACTGGCTGCGCGAGCGGTTTCAGGTCGTGATTCTGTCGGATACCTATTACGAGTTCGCCCGGCCGCTGATGCGGCAACTCGGCTGGCCGACGCTATTCTGCCACCGGTTGGAGGTGGTGGACGACCGGGTGGTCAACTACGTGCTCCGGCAGGCCGATGGCAAGCGCGCGGCGGTGCGGGCGTTCCATGCGCTCAATTTCCGGGTGATCGCCGCCGGCGATTCCTACAACGATACCGCCATGCTGGCCGAGGCCGAGGCGGGTATCCTGTTCCGGCCGCCGCAAAACGTGATCGATGAATTTCCCCAATTCCTGGTGACGCGGACCTTCGAGGAACTGCGCGAGGCTTTCCGCAAGGCCAGCGTGCGTTCCCTGTAGGAAGAGGATCGTTTCCCCTCTCCCCCGCCGGCGGGAGAGGGGGAAGGCGAAGATTTTTCAAGCGGCTGGCTCGCCGAAGGCCGTACGAAAATGCCTC
>JAWOHQ010000350.1:0-5027 GCA_046485105.1 Candidatus Competibacteraceae bacterium
CGGCCGCCCGCCAGTCGGTAACGATATTCGCATCGAGTTGCTGGAATACGGCATCGAACCAAACCGTTCCGCACAACACGGCGGTTTCGCGGCTGATGACGGTCGCTTCCGCCTGGGTCGCTTCCAGAATCAGCGCGGCGGTCAAATCGCCGGCGCCGACATCCTCGGCCAGCGCCAAGGCAACGGTGGGATGGGGATCGGGCAAAGTCATGACGGTTCCTCGAACGGGGTTGGGAGCATACAATCCATAAAGCACCCCTCATTTCACCATACCCTTAACTGGAGATCACGCGATGCGAGCCCTGCTGTTTTTCGTGCTGCTGACCTTGGGCGCACCCACGTTCGCGGCGGAAGACGCCACGATCCACATCAATAACGCCTGGGCGGCCGAGACACCGCCGACCGCCATGGCCGGCGCCGTTTATCTGGACTTCATCAACGCTGGCGCGGCGGATCGCCTGATCGGCGCCGCGGTGGACGACGCGGTAGCCGGCAAGGTCGAACTGCACACCACTGTTCTCGAAGAAACCGTGATGCGGATGCGAGAAGTCGAAGCGATCGACCTCGCCGCCGAGTCGACCACCACGCTTGGACCCGGTGGCCTGCACATCATGCTGATCGATCTGCAACAGCCCTTGCGCGCCGGCGAGAGTTTCTCCTTGACGCTGGAATTCGAGAACGCGGGAACCCTGACGGCGTCGATTCCGATTCGCAAGCGTGAAGAGATGATGATGCCAGGGAAATCCGGGCACGATCACAGCCACGAGCATGACCACAGTCAAGAGCACGAGCAGGAGCAGGAGCAGGAGCGCGGCCATAGCCACTAATCGCCACCCGGCGCGGCGCCGGGCGTTCGGGTAGAATCCGCCCGGCCAACTCGCCTGGAGCACCGGCATGGAACTGATTCAGATCATCGTCCTGGCCCTGGTCCAGGGGATCACCGAATTTTTGCCGATTTCCAGTTCCGCTCATTTGATCCTCGTACCAGCGTTGGCCGGCTGGCCGGACCAGGGGCTGGCGTTCGATGTGGCGGTTCACATCGGGACGCTGGCCGCGGTCTTGCTCTATTTCCGGAGTGAATTGCTGGCCATGACCCGATCCTGGCTGGTCTCGCTGCGCGGTCGCGGTTGCGACGCCGACGCCCAACTGGCCTGGATGGTGGTGCTGGCGACCGCGCCGGTGGTGGCGGCCGGTTTTCTGGGCAAGGATTTCATCGAAAGCGAGCTGCGCTCGGTCGCGGTGATCGCCACCACCACGATCCTCTTCGGATTGCTGTTGGGTTGGGCCGACTGGCGCGGCCGGCGAGAGCGGGATGAATACACCCTCGGCTGGGGCGGAGCGTTGCTGATCGGGGCGTTCCAGGCGCTGGCGCTGATTCCTGGCGTCTCGCGCGCCGGGATCACCCTAACCGCCGGTCTGCTGCTGGGATTGACGCGGACGGCGGCGGCCCGCTTCGCTTTTCTGTTGGCGATTCCGGCCACGGCCGGCTCTGGGATATTGCTGACGCGCGACTTGCTGCGGGAACCGGCGGCGGTCGACTGGGGGGTGTTGGGACTGGGAGCCTTGATGGCGGGTCTCAGCGCCTATGCGTGCATCGCGCTGTTTCTGCGGCTGTTGCGCCATTCCGGCCTGCTGCCGTTCGTCATCTACCGGGTGGCCCTGGGCGGCGTGCTGTGGCTGTGGTTCGTCTGATCGCGTTCATGACATCACATCCTCGCTGCGCAAATGGGACTCGGGCGGTTGCGGTCCCGGTTCGTCCGCGGGCTCGACCACAAACCGGGGACAGGGCTGGGTGCTGGCCGCCCAGCGCTCCAGAAATTCCCCCCAGTGCGGTTGCGCCTCCCGTCCGCCCTCCAGAAATTCGCTCAGGTTCCGGACGCTGGCGTTGTGGCTGCGGGCGCTGACCCGGCTGCTGAAATAGGCCCAGCGTAGATAGAGCAGGTAGGTGTTGAGCACGTCGCCTTCACAGTAACGATCCACCGCGGCGTTGTCGCCGGCCGCGATGTGTTCCGCCACGTCTCCGCCGTGGCCGTTCCACTTACCCGGCAGGCCGAGCGCCCGCGCGGATTCATCCAGCCCCAGCCGGGGCGAAGCGCCATAGTCGCTCAGCACCTCCATCAGGTCGCAATGCCAGTTCGGCTCGAAGCGGTAGTCGTAACCATAGCGCGGTTCGGTGCGGTGCCAGTTCAACGCCGTCAGACCATGGATCAGCGAGCGCTGTTTCAGCACGGGCAGATCGAAGCCGCGCCCGTTCCAACTCACCACTCGGGGGCGGGTGTTATCGACCAGGGTCCAGAACCCGGCCAGCATCGTCCGCTCGTCGTTAGCGGACGCGCTGACCGCTTGCAGGCGGCGCACCCGGTAGCATTCGCCCGGCCCGTCGCGGTCGATGGCGGCCAGCAGAAAGCCCAAGGTGACCAGTCGGTGTTGAATCGGTTTGGGAAACCCGGAGGGATCGCAGTCGGCGGGCAGGATGGTCTCATCGGGGACGGTTTCCAAATCGACGACCAGGAGATGCGTGGGACCGGCGGCCATGAGGCGACTCCTCAGACGTGGATTGCGGGTTCCCGTTCCTCTCGTGGCGAGGAACCCTTTGCGTTATGAATGGCAGGATTTTCTCCCAGCAGGAAAACCTGGCGCCCCGAACAGGATTCGAACCTGTGACCTCACCCTTAGGAGGGGTGCGCTCTATCCATCTGAGCTATCGGGGCCGAGTGGGGAAAAGAGTTCCCGAGGACATCCAGCGATCTGTGGCCGGGTTGGCACGAGCATTCGACACTCGCAAGAATAGCCGATGCCGGTTCGTCCGAACAAGAGCATCAAGTCGGATCAACCACGATCCAGCGGAAGGTCAGGTTGATCCGGGGACCGACCGGCTGGCGGGTTTTGGGCACGTGATGCCGCCAGTAGTGCTGGGTCGCGCCGCCCAGCACCAGCACGTCGCCATCCGCCAGCAACCATTCCAGGCGCAGGCGCTGCTTTTTGTGTTGCATCAGAAACCGCCGGGCGGCTCCGAAACTGGTCGAGGCGATCACCGGATTTCGACCGAGTTCGGGCTCGTCGTCGCTGTGCCAACCCATGCTGTCCTGGCCGTCGCGATACCAGTTGAGCAGCACGCTGTTGAACCGGGTTCCCGCCAGCGCTTCCACCCGCTCCCGCACGATCCGCAGCGCCGGCGTCCACGGTTCGGGTTCCAGGCGCAGTCCCGAGTAGGAATAGACGGCGCCGGGGTCGCCATGCCAGGCGCTCAACCGGGGTGAGGCGATCGAGCGGCCGTACAGCGTGATGACCGGTTGCCGCCAGGGCGTTTCCCGCTGCAACACGGCGAACAGGTCGGCGCTTTCCAGCGGCGTGAAGGCTCCCCGGAACCATACTCCCTCGCCGTCCGGGAATTCGAGGCGCTCCCCGGCGCATTGGCGTTCGGCGGCGTCGACCCGCGAGGCCATCGGCTCGCTCATCCCGGGCGCACCAGCGGCCATTCCAAATGAAATTCGCGTTGGCAACCGTCGGCCCAGGTCATCTCGACCATGCGCGCGCGGCCACCGTCGTTCACCAGCAGGACGGTGGAGGACCGGGTTCCGTAACCCGGCGCCTCGATGAAGATCGGCGACAGCCAACGCTCCCATTCCAGGGGCACACCGGTGTGCGGGAGTTCGACGTCGGGCGCGATGGTGCGGTCGGTCATTAATGACAGCAGGTCGTCCGGGTCCGGGTCGGACTGCTGGTCCAGCACCTCGCGCAACTTCGCCAATCCTCGCCGCAGCTTGGGCCAGTGGGTGTCCAGCAGATGATTGCTCAGCCCGTACAACCCTGGCGCCAGCGCCCGATAGCCGCCAGTCTGGTTGGAGGCATAAAACAGCCCTTCGCCGTCGCCCAGGAGCAGATTGAAGCCGTTGTAGGCGCCGGCTTGCGCGGCCAGTCGTTCGAGGGACGTCCGCGCTGATTCCGTCCCTTGCAGGCACGCGCCGACCAACTGGCCACGCGAGGGCGCATCCGGTAATACTCGGGATGGATCGCGGTAGTTGGTGAGGGCGGCGAAGCGGCCCGCGCGGGTGATGCCCAGCCAGGTGCCGCCGGCCTTGAGATCCCGTCCCGCCAGCACCTCCGGCGCATCGTCCCAAAACCCCAGCGGGGCGGTGGGCCGGTCATAAAATTCGTCGCGATTGGCCGCAACGACCAGCTCGTAGCCGGGATGCGCACGGTAGGCAAGCAAAATCAGGCACATGGCGGTTCATCTCTCGATGTGGCGCAGGCGTCCAGATCGTCATAAAGCTTGAGAATATCCATGGCCATCGCCATGCGGATCAGCTGCGATAGCGAATCGGCCCGCATCTTTTCCATCACCTTGGCGCGATGGACTTCCACGGTCTTGCGGCTGAGGTTCAACACCTCGGCGATTTCCCGGTTGGACAGGCCCGCCGCGATTTGGCGCAACACGTCCTGTTCGCGTGGAGTCAGGGTATTGAAGCGGCGGTGCAGTTCCTGCCGCCGCACCCGGGCGCGCCGCCGCACCCGGGCTTCGGCCAGGGCATGGTGGACGCAATCCAGCAACAGTTGTTCGTTGAAAGGTTTTTCGAGGAAATCCAGCGCCCCCTGTTTCATCGCGGTCACCGCCATCGCCACATCGCCGTGGCCGGTGATGATGATGACCGGCAGGTCGATGTCGTGCTCGCGCAGGCGTTGTTGGACGCTCAGGGTATTGCGCCCCGGAGGCCGGACGTCCAGGAGCAGACAACCGAGCGTATCGGGTTGGTAGGCCGTCAGCAACTCATCGACGTCGGCGCATGCCAAGGTCCGCAGCCCCACGGATTCCAGCAGGCTCTGGAGCGCGTTGCGGAGCATCGGATCGTCATTCACAAGATAGACGAGCGTGGCGTCGGTCGGGTTCATCGGCGGATGGCGTCAGGAGGAAAGGGCGGTAGAATTTCCATGGCGTCCGGCAGCGGTCCGCTAGTATAAAAACCAAGTCGTCCGCGCGTTGAGGCAGCGCGCCACCGCCGCGGTAAATCCCAGTAACCCGTTTTTTT
>JAWOHQ010000432.1:0-6600 GCA_046485105.1 Candidatus Competibacteraceae bacterium
CGGGGATAACAGGCTGATACCGCCCAAGAGTCCATATCGACGGCGGTGTTTGGCACCTCGATGTCGGCTCATCACATCCTGGGGCTGTAGTCGGTCCCAAGGGTATGGCTGTTCGCCATTTAAAGTGGTACGCGAGCTGGGTTTAGAACGTCGTGAGACAGTTCGGTCCCTATCTGCCGTGGGCGTTGGAGATTTGCGGGGCGCTGTTCCTAGTACGAGAGGACCGGAATGGACAGACCTCTGGTGTGCCGGTTGTCATGCCAATGGCATCGCCGGGTAGCCACGTCCGGACGGGATAACCGCTGAAAGCATCTAAGCGGGAAGCCCCCCCCAAGATGAGATCTCCCGAGTCCTTTGAGACTCCTGAAGGCCCGTCGCAGACCACGACGTGGATAGGCGGGCGGTCGACGCGCGGCAACGCGTGCAGCCG
The DNA here is from genome assembly GCA_046485105.1 of Candidatus Competibacteraceae bacterium. GTDB lineage: Bacteria > Pseudomonadota > Gammaproteobacteria > Competibacterales > Competibacteraceae > REEE01. The sequence goes on from JAWOHQ010000432.1 coordinate 431, forward strand.
ACCCGTACTAATCGGCCGTGCGGCTTGCCCCGGCAACACCCCAGCCTTGTGCCCGCCCCACCCGCCGCCTTCCCCATCGCCCTGTCCCCCCCTTTCGCCTGGCGACCTCAGCGCGCGGGAACCACCCGATCCCTTCCCGAACTCGGCCGTGAAACCGCGCCGCGCCTATGATCGTGTGCGAGCACGCACGCTAAAGTCGGTCATCGCCAGGCACCTTAAGTCCCGAAAAGCCCACTTCTAGTGACTGAAGTGGGCTTTTCGCTGTGCGGCATCCGTGCCCCGCCCGGTGGATTCTTTCAGATCGTTTCTGTCGCATCATGGTCGCCACCGAGTTCCAACGTCAGCCGTTCGTACTCGGCGATGACTTGGGCGCCCAGCAGGATGATGAGACTAATCGCATACAGGGTCGTCAATGCGATAATGACACCGGCTAGGGAGCCATAGATTACGTTAACCGTGGACAGGTTGGCGAAGTACCACACCAGGCCGTAACGCACCGCTTCCCACAGCAAAGTCGCGGCGGCGCCGCCGATCAAGGCATACCGCCAAGGCAACCGGCCGGCTGGCATCAACATATAGATCAGGGCGAATACGCTCACTTGGCTTAATAAGCCAATGCCGTAAAGTAAAACCACCAGCAGATCGTATGGCGACCATCGCCAGATGAACCAGCGAAGGTCGCCGACCACCAGGGTTTGCAGCATCCCGTTGACCAATGTGACGACGAGTAATCCCAGCCCAAGCAAAAGAACATACAGGTAAGGCAACAGGAGCATGGCGAGGGTGCTCCGGGCGTGATCTGCCTAGCGGTGAGCGAAGATGACCGAGATTGCGTTTTGCAGGACGCCGAAGGCCGCCGCGCTGAAGAGCAACAGGCTTCCCCCCATCATCCAGCTCAGCGCCCGCCGATGTTGGAAAAACTGGGCGACCTGCTCCAACATCCATTCCGATTCGCCCAGCACCAGGTGTTCGAGATAATGGCGCAAGGTGTTCAATAATTGAGCTTCATCCATGATGTGGGACAGCGTCACCAAGAGCAAAATCAACAAGGGGATCAACGAAAGCAAGGCGAAGTACGCCATGGCACCGGCCAGCAGCGTGCCCCGATTGGTTTGAAACTGACCGACGATGCGTCCCACGAAAGTCAGTGGATGGCGCACGATGAAACGGGTGGGAGACCGGGAGTTCATGGATCGGTTATCTCGCTACGCTACCGGGCGCGAACCCGCCGATCAGGTCGCGATTCGGAGCAAGAGGTGATAAGAGATCAGGCACGAGCCAGATCCTCCAGGAGTAACTGGAGTTCCACCGCATACTGGTAATGGAGTTCCGGATCGGCGGCCAGCGCTGGGTCGCGCGCTCCAGCCAGGATGGTTTGCAGTTTGACAATCAGCCGCTTGCCATCGGGTGGGATGTTCGGGTTGGTCGCGATTTGATCCAGCTTGGCGGCCAGCGCGCCGGCGTCGCCGGTGCGGATCGCCTGAACGACCCGCGTGCATAACCGGGCGCCTGGGCTGGCGTTTTCGCCTCCCGCCCGCCGATAGGCCAGATATTTCTGGATCGCCAGACGTCGCGCCTGATCGGCTACGTCGGGATTCTCAACCGCCTGGCCAACATCGCGCAAGCCACGCCGGATTGCCCAGTTGCGGGCTGTGGGACTCTCGGGCGGATTGCACTCGCTGGCGCGGTACAGTTCCTGACGGGCCTCATCGGGCCTCCGCAACTGGATCAGTACGTTGGCCAGTTTGTTGCGGCTGGCCTCTTCGCTGTGGCCATCGCCGAGTTGCGCGTAGAGATCCGCCATGCGGCGATAAGCCAGGGCCGACTCCTCGAGTTGGTTCAACACCTGATGCAAATGGCCGAGTTCGCCCAGCGTTTCAGCAATGCCGCCGCGATGACGTTGTTGTTCGTAGAGGTAGAGCGCCCGCTGACAAGCCTGGAGCGCCGGTTCCATCCGTCCGTTCAACTTGTGAGCGACGCCCAGCTGCCGCCAAGCTTGGGCGGCCCCTTCCGGTTCGCCCAGCGTTTCAAGGATCCGTCGCGCGGCATCGTACAACGCCGCGGCTTCGGCGTAATGGCCCTGTCGCTGGCGTACCAGCCCCAACTGCATCTGGTGGGCCGCGACCGTGGGATTGATCACCTGCTGAGGGTCGACTTGGGCGAGCGCCGCCTGGTAGGCGGCGGCGGCGTCCTGCAAGCGGCGCAGATCGGTCAGGCAATCCCCGGTTTCGGCATCGGCGACCGCAGCCATGCGCCCGGCGCTGACATTGCCCGCGTCGGCCAGCGCCTGGAACCGTTGGCGAGCCTCGGTTAACTCCCGTACCGCCGGTTCGGCGGCGCCCGCGAGTTTCAGTAATTTGCCGAGTTGCAAATAGGCGCGCCCCAGGTCGTAGGCCGCCCCGCCGTAGGCGTCGGTTCCGGCGTCCTGGCACTGGCGCAGCAACTGCCGCGCGGCCTTGAGCGCCTCTTCCAGTGGTCCTTCGTCGCGGAGCCGTTCAATGCGTAACTGTTCAACTTCGAAACGGATCCGATTCCAGCCCAGCAGGGATTGACTCGCGCGCTCGCGAACCGCCACGACTTCGGCCAAAGCCGTGGGGTTGCCAAGATGTGTCAGGAGTGGCTCCAGTTGGCCGGCCAGTTGGGCGATGCGTTCCGGGGTGGCGTGTTGCTGATAGTCGCGCAGCAGCGCCAGCAAGTTGGGTAATTCCAGCTTCAGCAATCGAATCGCGCGGGTCGGGTCCTTGAAATACTGTGAGTAGAGAATGCCCAGCAACTGCTCCATACCCGTGCGCCATCGTGCGATCCAGGTTGCCTGCGGGTTCGGAGCCAGCTTGGCGAAAAGATGCGGCGACAGGGCGGGGTCGAACCACAGGTGCCCATGACCCTGATCCTCGGCCAGTTCCAGGGCGATGAGTCGTTCGCAGAACCGGTCGATCACCAGGGTGTCGAGCGCCAAGGCGGAGCCCAGCGCGATACGGCTGGCGCCGTGCTTGAAAAATGCCAGAACATTCAGGAAATCCCGGTCTTGGGGCGATAGCCGGCGCAGGCTCAGTTCCAGACTCAGATAGAGCGGCCATTGTGGGTCGTCGCCGTGAAGGATCAACAAGTCGGTTCGGAGCGCGCCGAGCATTGTCAAGGTCGGACCCACTCCGTGAATGCTGATTTCATGGGCCAGACGGCGCAGACCGCCAGGGTGTCCGCTGGTTAGCGCCACCAGCTTGCGCAAGGGTTGAATACCGCCGTCGCTATCGGTCGTGGGGGGCATTTCTCCGGCCGCGATCAGCGTTTGGCCGAGCAGAGCGATGGCGTCGCGCTCGTCCAGGCCGATCAATTTGATTTCTGTCCAGGGCCGGGCAAAAGCGGGCGGACCCAGCCGTCCCAAGGCTAGCAGGCGTAGCTCGGGCCACTGATCGGCCAATTGGTTCCAGAACTGTTCCAGTGGGGCGTCCTGCTCCGAGGGCCATCGGTCCAGTTGATCGAGCACGATCAGGATGGCGTGGGCGTGTAACGCCTGGCGGAGATCATCGGCGGCTTGCCAGAGCGTCGGGTAGCGCCCGACCGACCAATGCGCGCCCTCGGGGAGCAGTTGCCGACCCAGGGTTTCCAGCAGGGTGCGAATATCCTCGGCATCAACATGGTGTACATAGGCAACGTGGCGATAACGACCGCAAAGCGTCAGCCAGCGGGCCAGGGTGATCCCCAGGGTGGTTTTTCCGCTGCCGCCCGGTCCCCGCACGAAGACGTTGGCTTGATTTTCAAACAGGCGCTCGATGATCGACAATTCGCGACCTCGTCCGATGCAACCGGCAAGTGGTGGTTCGGGTAGCCGAACCAACGCGCCGGTGGCCGGTGGTTCGAGCAATCGACGCCAGAGATCGAGGGGGGGGCGTAAGGCGAACCGGGGATCTTGCTGACCCAGATAGAGGTTGCAGGTCGACCAGTCCCACAGATGTACGCCGCCGCCACCCAGGCCGCGAGCCCGATAGCTGTCGCCGATCAGCCGGCGCTGACCGGCGAACAAGGCCTGGCTGACTCGACTCCCCCGCAGCAGTTCAGCGTAAAACGCCGCCCAGAATCGGCGCAGGGTTTCTGCGGGTGCGTCAGGATGCACGATCATCACTGCCGCGATGCCGGCCGCTAACAGAGCGGAGGCTAGTCTGACCACCACGGGGGAGCCGGTGGCCTGTCTGGGGTGGACCAGGGTGACCAGATAAATGCGGTAGGTGGCCAACAGGGATGCCAGCGCCGGTAGCGGGATGAAGTGCGCGTCGCGACAGATGGGCGCGCGCAGGTCATGGCTGGCCTCGAACCCAAACAGGGTCGCGCCAGTGTCCGGATCAGCAAGCCAGTACCCGTCCAGATGCAGGGTCGTGAACGGTCGCCCGGCGGACCAGGCCTCGTTCAACTGATTTTCCAGCGCCGCCAAGGTCGGCGGGATTAAAATCCGTGGCTCCACGAGACCACCCAAGCCCTCTAGAGCTTCGAGCAGCGGTTGCGCGCTGCGTCGTGCGTCGGGATGCCCGGTGGGTTCGGTATCAGGGCGGGGGCTGATCGTCAGGATCCGCAGGGGGGGAAGACGGGGCGAGACGCTGTCCCCGTCCTCGTCCCCGGGAAGCCGGCGTTGGAATCGGATCGGTTGCTGCTTCCGGAGCAGGAAACCCGTCTCGTCATGCAGCAGTTCCCAGGGGAGATCGAGCACGGCCGCGGTGGCCGGATCCGCGGCATCCGCCCGCACCACCAACCGACGCTCGTAGGATTCTGGAGCATTGCGCCAGGCGGTGGTCAAATCCCGCAGGTCCGGCGTGGCAAGGGTGGCTTGGTAAAGTGCCCGCCCCCAGTCCTCCAGCGTGGTTTCGACGCGGTTGGCGAATCGTCGGAGGGTATCTGTCGGCCAAAGCAGGTAATCCTGCCAATACCACCGCCAGAGTCGCGGGGCGGGGGGCGGCGGCAGCGCGCCGTTGATGGTGCTGGATTGAGTCGTCGAGGGGTGCTCGGGACGGAGGGACAGGCGCGTCGCGAGCCGCCACGCGCCGATGGTTGGTGAATCGGTGAGGCTGAACGTCAGTTCCAGTTCCGCCAGCGGCGAGGCATCGCGTGCGGTGGCAAAGCGATGGAATAGAGGTTGACCGAGAGCGGATAGCAGGGCCGGCAACGCCGCGCCCAATCCGTCGGCGGTCAACTGGATGGGGGCGACGCGCGGCGCGGGGGTGAACCAGCGATCGAGCAGGTCCGGATCCACGCCGGGCAACAACAGTGGAATGACTCGGTAGGCGTCGGTTCGTCGCCGTTCCGTTTCCTGCGCGAGTTCGATTTCCCGACGCAGCCAGGCCGAATCGCCAGTATTGAGGCTCAGCACCACGATGACCTGCTGGGCCTGCTCGATGGCCCAGCGCACTTCCGGGAGCAACCGGTTGTCGCTGCGCAAACGACGCACATCGGGCCAGACTTCCAGCCGACTGGTTTCCAGCGCCAGTCTCAGATCCTGGGCGAAGGCGGTATCGGGATGAGCGTGACAGATAAAAATTGACGCTGCGGCCATCGTGTGATTCCGGGGGAGAAGCGGTGGGAGTCAAGTCACCTGCATAGCTTAACGTAAAAAAATTTGGTAGCGCCTCTCAGTTTCCGTGGACCAGGAGCGGTGGCGCGCAGCGCCGGGGTGGTTCGAAACGGTGATTCCACAACTCGCTCAGGGGCACCATATCTTTCGCCGCGGGTGGCCCGAGCGGGGAAGGAGCGCCAAAAAACAGGCGGCCCTGAGGCCGCCTGTTGGAGGGTTAAACTACCGCGCGGCGCTCAGCCGAGATCCTTGATGCCCTGGATCAGCCCCGCCACCACTTTCTGCGCGTCGCCGTACACCATACGGGTGTTGTCGGCGAAGAACAGCGAGTTCTCGATGCCGGCGAAGCCCACGCCCTTGCCGCGCTTGATCACCTGCACGTTCTTGGCGTAGTCCACGTTGAGGATCGGCATGCCGTAGATCGGGCTGCTCTTGTCGTTGCGCGCCGCCGGATTGACCACGTCGTTGGCGCCGATCACCACCGTTTCCAAGAAGGTGCTCCATCAGCGGCCAGAATGTGTTGCGCGGATGTGCATAGTATTTGCCCGCCGCAATCGAGGCCTCACCGGGGACACTGCCGAGGACGAGGACCCCGGCAGGATGCCCGGGTCCT
>JAWOHQ010000437.1:0-3558 GCA_046485105.1 Candidatus Competibacteraceae bacterium
GAAACAGCGTGGCATGGATCGGATCGTGAAGAAAGCGGCCCGGCGGTGATTCCAGCATCAAGGCGCATTGCGGCCGGGCGGCGCGGCCCCTAGAATCACGGCGAGCCCCTGCTTCGGAGGAGCCATGAACGATTCTAGTCCCTACCAACCGCCGCGCGGCGCGATAACGCCCGTCGCGCCGGACCGCTACGGCGAAATCAAGCTGCTGTCCGCCCGAGGCCGACTGGGTCGGTTGCGCTATTTGGGCTATTCGGTGGCCCTGGGGTTGCTGGTCAATCTGGCGGCGGGGCTGCTGGGTGGGATAGCCGTCATCTTCCTGGAGGATGCTCCGGACGAGTTGCTCATGGCCGTTATCATCGTGATCCTGGCGGCGCCGGCCGTACTGATTTCCATTCTGCTGGGGATTCAGCGTTTGCATGATTTTGCCGCTAGCGGCTGGTGGTCGCTGTTGACTCTGGCGCCGCTGGCCAATCTGGTGTTGTATCTGGTGCTGCTGATCATGCCGGGGACCCAGGGCGCCAACCGGTTCGGCGACCCGCCGCCGCCCAATACCCTCGGCGTGATCCTCCTGGCCTTGCTCCCGCTGGCCATTCTGATCATCGGCATCGTCGCCGCCATCGCCATTCCGGTTTACCTACAGTATCCGAACGCCCAATAATCGGCGGAATGGAGCGTGGATATGAGTGTTAGCATCGATCTCGGCCAGGCGATTCATGCGCTGGCGGACGCGCTCGATCTGGTGGGGGTGGACGAGGTGCTTCACGGCAAACGGACCGGATTGCTGGCCCTGCAATGCGGACGCGGTCTGGGGCTGGGCGAGCTGGAACTGGAGGATTTGTTCCACGCTGGCCTGCTGCACGACTGCGCTGTGTCATCCACGGTCATCCATCGGCGGCTGATCAACGAACTGGACTGGGAGGGCGCCGAGTTCCACTGCGTCCGGGGCGGCGAGATGCTCGGTCAGTTTGCACCGCTGGCGCATTTAGCGCCGCTCATCCGCTATCACCACACTCACTGGGAGGTTTTGCGGGCTTTGGAGATTCCCGAAGCCACCGCGCGGTTGGCCAATCTGATCTATCTGGTGGACCGGGTCGACGCGCTGGCGACGCCGTACTACGACCGCGATCTGCTGCTGGCTCGACACGATATCCGGGAGACCGTCTGGAAGCTGGGAGGATCATTCTTCGCGCCGGACCTGGTAGCGCTGTTCATGGAGGTATCGGATAACGAGGCGTTCTGGTTGAGCCTGGAGAGCCGCCATCTGATCCGTTTCATCTACGAGCGCGAGCGGGAAACTCGCCTCATGCCGCTTAGCTTTTCGGAGCTGAAGCAACTGGCGCTGATCTTTGCCCGGGTGGTGGATGCCAAAAGCCCTTACACGATGGAACACTCGCTGGGTACGGCGCGACTGGCGCGGTTTCTGGCGGAGCAGGCTGGCTTGCCGCCTGAAACCCGTGACAAGGTCGAGGTGGCGGGTTTGCTGCATGATCTTGGCAAGTTGCAAGTACCTGATGAGATTTTGGAAAAACCGGGTGCGCTGACCCGCCAGGAGCAGGCGCTGGTCCAGCGCCACAGTTTTGAGACTTATCAGATTTTGCGCGGCATCACCGGTCTGGAAGATATTACCATCTGGGCCGCCTACCACCATGAAACCCCCGATGGCCGGGGTTATCCGTTCCATCGCGGCGGCGCGGAACTGACCCGCGAAATGCGCATCATCGCGGTGTCCGATGTGTTTCAGGCGCTGGCTCAGCAGCGACCCTATCGAAAGCCACTGTTCCCAACCGAGATTATGAAAATGCTGTGGGCGTTTGTCCGCGAGAACCGGCTGGACGGCGAGGTGGTGGAACTGGTCGAGCAGCATCTGGACGAGTGCGCGCGACTGGCTACTAGCAAGGCCAATTCAGGGATGGAGTCATGAATATCCAATCTTGATGATGGAATTTCCACAAATGAAGGGCTACAAACATTCAGGATAAAGAATCCGGAGACCACAATGCGTGAGAGCAAGATCGAGTGGACTGAGCAGACCTGGAATCCGGTCACGGGGTGTACCAAGATTTCACCGGGTTGCAAATTCTGCTATGCCGAAGTCATGGCGCATCGCCTGCAAGCGATGGGCGCCGCGGGTTATCAGCACGGCTTTGCTCCAACCCTGCACGAGGAACGGCTGCAACAACCGCTCCGACGCAAGAAGCCCACGATTTATTTCGTAAATTCCATGAGCGATTTGTTTCACGAAAACGTGCCCGACGCCTTTATCGAGCAGGTGATGACGGTTGCCGCGCAAACGCCGCAGCACACCTACCAGATCCTGACCAAGCGAGCCGAGCGGCTGCCGCAGTTTTTTTCCCAGCGCCCCGCGCCCGCCAACGTCTGGCTTGGGGTCTCGGTGGAAAATCGTCGGCATGGGCTGCCGCGTATCGATCACCTGCGCCAAGTCAATGCTCGCGTTCGCTTTTTGTCGGTGGAACCCTTGCTGGAACATTTGGGGCCGATGGATTTAAATGGCATTCACTGGGTCATCGTCGGTGGTGAATCGGGGCCGAACGCCCGTCCCATGCGCCTTGAATGGGCGCTGGCGGTCCGCGATCAATGCGAGGCGTCTAACGTAGCATTTTTCTTTAAACAGTGGGGCGGTTGGGGTGTGGATGGCGTCCGCCGCGCCAAACAGGCCAACGGCCGACTGCTGGCGGGACGTACTTGGGACGCTTATCCCGAGCCTACCGGCGCGCTGCTTTGAGCAGATGATCGGCCGCGCGCATGGAGAGCGCGATAGCCTTGGGATTCGGGTTGGAAACACAGAAAAACAGCGAATACAGCGGCGCACCTCTCCGCAAGGGTAGGCGTAGTGGGTCAGCTACTTTGGCGAACCCCGCCGCCCGCAAGCGATTGCCAACAAACGTTTCGATGGCGGCCACATCCGCATGGCGGCGGATGCTTGCCGGTGCCGCGTCACCGAACAAATCCGTTTGAATGATGGGCGTAGCCGGCGCATAGAATGCCTCCCGCCAGTCCGGCGTACCGAGTACGATATCCAGGCGTGCGGCGCCAGCAGGATCGACGCGATCAAAATCACGCGCGGTCTGCCGGTACAGGCCGGACAGCGAAAACCAGTACCATAGATCGATAGCTTGGGTGCGGGCGATGCTTTGGAGCGTGGTCCACTCCACCGAGAGGCCATAGGGATCCAGAAAGAGCACGGCTCGATACTCGGGCCACGGAATTCGCGTACAGAGGTTCTGCAACTCAACGTTGGCTTCACCCTGCAAAAATTCGATCTGATGCTGCGGGTACTGCCGCCGAAGGGTTTCCAAGGCCTGAAACCGCTGCGAATTTTGTTCAATAAACACGTAGCGGTCGAAAGATCGCTCCAGTTCCAACGCGATGCGCGCTGATCCCTTCAAACTGCGTTCGCTGAAAAATAAGCTTGATTGATTGCCGCTGACCGTGCGGTCTCCCGTGCCGGCAAAAGCGTCGATGTACAGAAGCTTGAAGGGTTTGTTCTTGAAAGGCTTGTTCTTGAGTGCTTGTGTGTAGAAATGCAGGTAGCCCCGC
>JAWOHQ010000477.1:0-2529 GCA_046485105.1 Candidatus Competibacteraceae bacterium
CAGGGCCTCGTAAACCGCTTCGCCCCGCGACCGCACCGCCAGCTTGCGATAAATCTGTTTGATATGGGTGGTCACGGTATGTACCGACAGGTTCAGCAGACCGGCGATCTCGCCATAGCTGAAACCCTTGGCGACCAGGCGCAGCACTTGCAACTCGCGTTCGGTGATTCCCGACGTGGTCGGGGTGGAGATGGGAGCGGGAGTGGGCGGCTTCACGGCTTCTGGCGGAGTGGCGACCCCACCGGGTTGAAACCGCTTGAGCAGGTAGCGGGCGATCGAGGCGCTGATCGGCGAACCGCCGCTGAGCAATTGCATGATCGACTGGCCGATGTAGTCGGCGCCGCCGTCCTTCAACAGATAGCCCGCCGCGCCCGCTTCGATGGCGCGAATGACGTGCTCTTCATCGCCGAACACGGTGATGACCATGATTTCGGTGGCGGGATGCTGGCTGTGGGTCTCGCGAATCAGTTCCAGGCCGTTGCCGTCCGGCAAATCCAGGTCGGTCAGCAGCACGTCGGGCGGCAGCCGGCGCAGCCAGTCGCGCGCGGCGGCGCAATCGCCGACGGCGGCCAGCAGACCGAGTTGCGGATGACCGGCGATCACGCGCGCCAGGCATTCGCGGGTGGCGTCCTGATCCTCGACCAACAGTACGCTGTGCTCGGGCATAACTCTCCTCCGCGCCGGGCGCGCTAACGGCGAATCCGCTCCGGACAGACGCCCTCGATCGCCCGGCGGTAGACGTGAACCTGATAATGCAGCCGTCCGGTCGGTTCGTGATACCAGCGCACCACCAGCGGCGGGCAGCGCGCGCAACCCGCTTGCGGGCGGTTGATGATCTCCGCGCCGCCAAAGCGGGTGGTCGGACCAATGACCAGCTCGGCGGAATCGTAAATCCAGCCGCGCGCGCCGCAGGCCGGCGGCGGCTGGCTCACGTCATATCGATTTTCACCCTTGTCGCCGACCGCCAGCGTCGACCGGTGTTCGAACAGGAGCAGATCGGGCACGCTGTTGGGGGCGACGACGCCGCTGAGCCGACGCGCTGGCGTCAGGGTTTTGGGCAGGCGGTAGGGCAAAGGCTGACTGGCGCCGTCGGCGGCGATCACCTGAAACCGCACCTGATGGCCTTTGTCCAAATCGGCGACCCGCAGGTTGATTTGTTCCGGACTCCACCGTTCGATGGGAAAAGCGTATTTGAACCCGCCGAAATCGGCGATGACCTCGCAGCGGGGACAGGAGGCGCCGAAACCCTGACCCTGAATCAGCACGCGCTCATCGCCGGCGGCGGTGACGCGCTGCGCGGTCGGCGCCCCTTGGGCGCTGGCGCAAAGCGCGAGCAATGCCAGCATGATGAGATAGCGATAGTCCACGTTCGGGCATCCTTCAAGATGGGTCGCCTGAATTGTGCGCGGCCTGGGGACGGATGGATATCCCCGAAATTGGGGAGGGCAAGGATGAGGGATGAGTTCGAGATCTTGCGTGGGAATCGTGCGCCGGCATCAGCGGGCAAATCGAGGATGCGCGTGACAGTAGCCAGGGCTCCGCGTTTTTTATGATCTCTTGGGGCGAAACGCCTTGGCACTCAGGCCGTGTTTTTTCATCAAGGCTTGCAGATGGGAGCGGTTCAGCCCCTCACGGCGGGCCAACTCCACCACCCGCCCGTTGACTTCCCGCAGGCCCTGTTCGAGAAATCGTTTTTCGGCGATGTCGCCGGCCGCTTTCCTGGCGTCGCTCAACGACGTGGGCGCCGTGGAGTCGGAGACTGCATCGGACGCCGGAGCAACCGTCGGCGGCAGGGCGCGCAAGGCTTCGGGCAGGTGCGCGATTTCGGCGGTTGCGTTGGCCAGACAGGACATGCGGAAAATCAGATTGTGCAACTCCCTAATGTTGCCGGGAAAAGCATAGTCGAGCAGAAACCGCCGCAGTCGCGGGCTTAATTCGAGGGGCGCGCGGCCCAGTCGTTCCGCCGCCGCGTCGCAGAAAAAATCGATCAACAGCGGGATCTCGTCTCGCCGTTCCCGCAACGGCGGCACGACGACCTCGATCACGCTCAGCCGGTAGTACAAATCCTCCCGGAATTGTCCCGTCCCAACCATGGCCGCCAGGTCGCGGTTGGTGGCGGCGACGATGCGCGCGTCGATTTGGATCGGACGGTCGGAACCCACGCGCTGGATTTCCTGGGATTGCAGCACCCGCAGCAGCTTGACTTGCCCCGACAAAGGCAACTCGCCGATCTCGTCCAGGAAGATCGTGCCGTGATGGGCGCTCTCGAACTTGCCCTTGCGGTCGCTGGCCGCGCCGGTGAACGCGCCCTTGACGTGGCCGAACAGTTCCGATTCCACCAGGTTTTCCGGAATGGCCCGCAGTTGACGGAAACGAACGGTCCTTGGATACGCCGGCCGTTGGTATGCACCACCTTGGCCAACAATTCCTTGCCGGTGCCGCTCTCGCCGCGGATCAGCACCGGCAGGGAACTGTTGGCCAAGGTGGTGCATACCAACGGCCGGCGTATCCAAGGACCGTTCGTTTCCG
>JAWOHQ010000003.1:0-2580 GCA_046485105.1 Candidatus Competibacteraceae bacterium
GCCAGCGGCAAACTTTGCGCGTATACCGACGCCCCACCGATCACCATGATCTCGGGAACCCCGCCGACCGCTGGTAGCGCTTCGGCGAGGGAATGAACCACGATGCAGCCGGGAGCGTGGTAGCCAGGCGCCCGGCTGAGCACGATCATCCGCCGCCCCGGCAATGGCCGACCGATGGATTCCCAGGTAAGCCGGCCCATCAGTAACGGTTTGCCCATCGTCGTTTGTTTGAAGAAGCGCAGATCCGCCGGCAACCGCCAAGGAAGACGGTTATCGTGGCCGATGACCCGGTTGCGGGCCAGCGCGGCGATGAGGGTCAAGCACGGGATCATGTCGACGGCGGCCAATCGAGCGCCGGCACGCTCCAGTCCGGGGCGTCCGGCGCGTCAAGCTGGATGGCGGTCAACCGATTGCCCCAGACGCAACCGCTATCCAAGGCGTAGAGCCCCGGCGCGCGGTAATAACCCAGCGCCGCCCAGTGGCCGAAGACGATGTTAAGATCGGCATTGCGCCGACCCGGCACGGCGAACCACGGCAGCAAATCCGGTTCCTGACTGCCGAGCGAACCCTTTTCGGCAAAGGACAGCTTGCCGTCCGCCGCGCAGAACCGCATTCGGGTCAGGGCATTGACGATGAAGCGCAACCGGTCGTAACCCGTCAAATCATCCTGCCAGCGACGCGGCTCGCTGCCGAACATGCGCTTCAGGAAAGTCTGGTAATCCGGGCCGCGCAGGGCGACTTCCACTTCAGCCGCGCAGCGTTGCGCCAAGTCCAGATCCCATTGCGGCGGCAAGCCAGCGTGAACCATGGTAAAACCGAGCGCCGGATCGTGATGCAGCAACGGACAACGGCGCAACCCGTCCAGCAACTCGTCCCGGTCGGGCGCGTCCAGAATCGAATGAAAGGTGTCCTTGCGCTTGAGCTTGACCTGCCCGGCCGCGACCGCCAGCAAGGTCAGATCGTGATTGCCCAGCACCACGATGGCTCGTTCGCCCAGTCCATGCACCAGCCGCAGCACTTCCAGCGAGTGGGGCCCGCGGTTGATCAGATCGCCGACCAACCATAACTGATCGCTCGCCGGATCGAAGCGCAGCAGGTCGAGCAACCGTCGCAGCGGGTCGTAACAACCTTGAATATCGCCGATGGCGTAAACGGCCATGGTTCACCTCTTCAGGGCGAGGGAGATCGCCGGCATGGGGATCATGGCAATGCCAGAATGGCGTCCCGATTGGTCCAGGACGCAACTCGGGTGGCGGCCCTGGATCGTGGTAGCCATTCACACGCGCTGTGTTCGGCGGGATTTAGAACAATGGGGCGGCGTTCCGGCAGATAGACCCGAAATACGTGTTCGAGGTTCTCGGTAACCTCCGGCGCGTAGCGATGCCGCCAGGGCGGCAGGATCGGAAAGCGGTTGATCGCGCCGCGGGCGAGCACCTCGACGTCATCGCCCAGCCCGGTTTCTTCGTGCAATTCCCGTCGCGCCGCATCCAGCGGGTCGGTTTCCTCCCAATGCAAGCTCCCGGTTACCGACTGCCAGAAATCCGGCGGCTGACGACGACGCAGCACCAGGATCTCATCCGCCGCCGTGTACACCACCACCAGCACCGATTCCGGACGTTTGTAGCGCCGCGCAATTCCCTCCAACCCCCCTTTGCCAAAGAGGGGAGCCGCCGCGGCGGCGAGGGGATTTTCAGTGCTCACACCCGAACTCAAGGCGCGCGGCGCAGGCGGATGTTGAGATCGTGCAACTGCGCCTCGGTGACCGGCGCCGGGGCCTGAGTCAGCAGGCAGGCGGCGCTCTGGGTCTTGGGAAAAGCCATCACGTCGCGGATGGAGCTGGCCCCGGCCATCAACATCACCAGTCGATCCAGCCCGAACGCCAGACCCCCGTGCGGCGGACAGCCGTACTTGAGCGCATCGAGCAGAAAACCGAACTTGGCGCGGGCTTCCTCGGGACCGATACCGAGCAACTCGAACACCGTGCTTTGCATCTCCTGACGGTGAATACGCACCGAGCCGCCGCCGAGTTCGGTACCGTTCAGCACCATGTCGTAGGCGCGCGACAGGCAGCGTTCCGGATGGGCGCGCACCTCGGCGGGATCTTCGGTGCGGGGGGCGGTGAAGGGATGATGCAGGGCATTCCAGCGCTGGGCCTGCTCGTCCCATTCAAACATCGGAAAATTCACCACCCACAACGGCGCCCATGCGCCATGGACCAGCCCGAGATCGTGACCGACCCGCAGTCGCAGCGCACCCAGCGCATCGTTGACCACCTTGGCGGTATCGGCGCCGAAGAAGATCAGGTCGCCGTTCTCGGCGCCGGTGCGGGTGAGGATCTTGGCAAGCACTTCGTCGGGCAGGAATTTCACGATCGGCGCTTGCAGTCCTTCGCGCCCGGCGTTGACGTCGTTGACCTTGATGTAGGCCAGCCCCTTTGCGCCGTAGCGGCTGACGAACTCGGTATAGCCATCGATCTCGCGACGGGTCAGTTTGCCGCCGTCCGGCACTCGCAGCGCCGCCACCCGACCGCGCGGGTCCTGGGCCGCCGCGGCGAACACCTTGAAATCCACGTCCGCCATC
>JAWOHQ010000042.1:0-5514 GCA_046485105.1 Candidatus Competibacteraceae bacterium
GGCCATCCTTGAGGTAGTCGTCGAACACCTTCTCGGCCATCTTCTCGTCCGGGTTGACCCAGGACATCAGAAACACGGTGAAGCCCTGGTCCACCGCCCACTTGATCAGGGAATTCTTGGGCCGCAGATCCATAATGTAAAACTTGTTGATCCACGGCGGGAAAATCAGCAGCGGCTTCTTGAAGACCTCCTGGGTGCTGGGGTCGTACTGCAGCAACTGCATCATCTCGTTTTGATAAACGACCTTGCCGGGCGTGGTGGCGACGTTCTTGCCCAGTTCGAAGGCATTGAGGTCAGTCATCCGAATGTTGAGCTTGCCCTTGCCGCGCTCGAGGTCGCCGAGCATGTTCTTCAGGCCGTTGATCAGGTTCTCGCCACCGGACTCAATGGTGACGCGCAGCACTTCCGGATTGGTCATCACGAAATTGCTGGGGGACAAGGCGTCCACGAACTGACGGGTGTAGAACATCAGTTTCTTTTTGGTCTTGTCGTCGTAGCCTTCGACGCCGGCGACCATGTCCTGAATCCAGGTCGCGGTCAATAAATAGGACTGCTTGATGTAAGAAAACAGGACGTTGTCCTGCCAGTCGTCATGCTTGAAACGTTTGTCGTCCTTCGGTTCGCGCACCACCGGCTCCGCCGGTTGGCCAAACACCGCCGGCAGGGTTTTCTGCCACAATTCCAGGTAATTCTGCCACAGCGTCATCTGCGTCTGCGCCAGCTTGGCGGGATCGGCCATGATCTTCTGGGTCAACTCCATGAAGGATCTGCCCAAGGCCATGGTATCCTGCATATCAAAAGCGCCATCCGTGCTTTGGCGGTTCAGGAACTCCCTGACGATCACTTGGCTCTTGTCAGCGATATGGGAAAACAGTTCCGCCATTTGCGCCGGATCGGGCATCTTCATTTCCGGCATTGTGAGTTCGGGGGTTTTGGGCTCGGCCATGCGTCGGTCCTCTCGTTGATGGGTGGTGGTTCGCTGGATCGGCGATCCGCGTTATTCTAGCGATGGCGCATCCCTAACGTCAGCAAGAATTCGCAAAAACGAACGGACAGGCCAACACGGAAGCTCCGGTGACCTGTCCGTCGGACAGGGAGCGCGAGTCGTGACCTTACTTGGGGGCCACCAAGCCCTTCAGTTCCTGCAGGCTTTCGGTGACGCGCTTGTTGATGATGGCGAAGGCTTCGGTGTTGGACTTGCTGACCATTTCGGCCAGTTCGCGCATGTTGGCCAGCGCCTGCTCGAAGGCCTTGCGCGCCACTTCGGCCTGCTTGGCGGTCATCTCCTGAGGATTACTGCCCGCGCTGGCCAACTGCTGGGCCACCGAGGAAACCTCACTCATGGCCTGACTGAGAATCTCGGCCTGCCGTTGCGCCACCGCCTGCATGCCCTGCACGGCGGCCTGATTGGCGGCGGTCAGCGCTTCGATGTTCTTGCGCTGGGCGTCCATGGCGGCCTGCATGTCGAAGCCGGGGATCTTGATATCACCCATCATCTTGCTGAAATCGAACTTGCTGAAATCGAACTTGCTGAAATCGGCATTGGCAAACGGATTGAAGGGATTATTGGCCATCGGTGTTCTCCTGACTCATGGGGTTTCAAGGTTTATTGTGCAACGCAACATCAGTTCGCGCATTTTGCATCCCGCAACGGCGGGAGTCAACCAGATTTTTAGAGCGCGGGCGACCTCGCGCATCCTGCTTCCCGTCCCAGACTCTTGGTCGCGATCTCGTAGACGTCCGGCGACAGCGCGGGCGCCGCCAGAATGCGCTCCAGTTGCTTCCGCATCCTCTCCTGGCGCAGTGGGTCGTACTTGCGCCAGCGGGTAAAGACGCCGATCAGCCGTGCGGCGATCTGGGGATTGAAGTCGTTCAGCGCCAAAACCTGATCGGCCAGGAAAGTATAGCCGCTGCCATCAATGGCGTGAAAATGGAAGGGGTTGGCCTGGCCGAACGCGCCGATCAAGGCCCGAACCTTGTTGGGGTTCTTGATGTTGAACGCTTCGTGCCCCATCAATCGCCGGACCGTGGCCAGGGCGCCCGGCCGGCGAGACGTCGCCTGCAAGGTCAACCACTTGTCCACCACCAGCGGCTCGTGGCGCCAGCGGACGTAAAAGGACTCCAGCGCTTCGGCGCCTTCCCGACCCTCCTGGTTGGCCAGCGGCGCCAGCGCCCCCAATTGATCGGTCATGTTGGTCGCCTCCTGGAATTGGCGCAGACCCAGAGCGTGCAAGTCGGCATCATCGAGTTGCAGCAAATAATCCAGGCACACGTTCTTGAGCGCCCGCTGGCCGATGGCGGCGGCATCGATCCGATAGTCTTCGCCCGTGCTGGCGCGCAGTGCATCGTAGGTCGCCAGCAGGGAATCGCGCAACCGCGCCGCCAGCGTGCGCCGCACGAAGTCGTGGGCGGCGTGAATGCCGTCCACGTCCACCACCGTCATCTGCTCGGCCAGATAACCTTCGCCGGGCAGGGTCAGGACGTGCGCCAACAAAGCCGGATCGGCGCCGGAACCCAGTGCCTGGCCGAAGGCGGCGCTGAACGACTCCGGCAACGCCCACTCCCGGCCCTGCCGGCGATCCTCGACCAGAGTCAGGATAGCGCGAATCGCCAGGGTTTGGCCGGCGTCCCAACGGTTGAAGTCATCGCGGTCGTGGGCCAGACGGAAGCGTAAGTCCGGACCGCTTTCGGTGATGATCCATTTCACCGGCGCGGAAAACCCGCGCAACAGCGATGGGACCGGCCGCACCGGCACGTCCACGAAGCGGAAGGTCTGTTCCGACTCGCGCACTTCCAGAACGCGCGTGGTGTCCCACGCCGTCTCCTCCCCGGCCAGGCGCAGCGGCAAATCTCGACCCTCGGCGTCCAGCAGGCCCAGGGCCAGCGGGATATGAAACGGTTCCTTGTGCGGCTGGCCCGGGGTCGGCGGGCAGGACTGGCGCACGGTCAGGGTGTAAGCGCGGGTCGTGGGATCGTAGGCGTCGCTGACGGTCAGTTCCGGGGTGCCGGCCTGGTGATACCAGCGTTTGAACTGGGTTAAATCGACGCCGTTGGCGTCGGCCAGCGCCGCCACGAAATCATCACAGGTCACCGCCTGGCCGTCGTGACGCTGAAAATAAAGATCCATACCTCGTCGAAAGCCGTCCCGACCGAGCAGGGTCTGCATCATGCGAATGACCTCGGCGCCCTTGTTGTAGACGGTGACGGTATAGAAGTTGTTGATCTCGATGTAGGAATCCGGACGCACCGGATGCGCCATCGGCCCGGCGTCCTGCGGAAACTGACTGGCGCGCAAGATCCGCACGTCCTCGATGCGCTTGACCCCGGGCGAACCGAGATCCGCGGAGAATTCCTGGTCGCGGAACACGGTCAACCCTTCCTTGAGGCTGAGCTGGAACCAGTCGCGGCAGGTGACCCGATTACCGGTCCAGTTGTGGAAATACTCGTGACCGATGACCCCGAGAATGCCCTGATAGTCGGCGTCGGTGGCGGTGTCCGGCCTGGCCAGCACGAATTTGGTGTTAAAGAGGTTCAGGCCCTTGTTCTCCATAGCCCCCATGTTGAAGTCGCCGACCGCCACGATCTGGTACAAATCGAGATCGTATTCCAGGCCGAAGCGTTGCTCGTCCCAGGCCATGGCCTGTTTGAGCGAACCCATGGCGTGTTCGCACTGATTGATATTTTCCGGTTCGACGTAGATGCGCAGCGTCACCGTGCGTCCGGAGCGGGTGACGAACCGGTCCTCAATGTGTTGCAGATGGCCGGCGACCAAGGCGAACAGATAACAGGGCTTGGGAAAGGGATCGCGCCAAGTGGCCCAATGGCGGCCGTCGTCCAGAGAACCGCTGTCGGTGAGATTGCCGTTGGACAGCAGCACCGGGTAGCGAGCCGAGTCCGCGACCAGGGTGGTGGTATAGACCGCCATCACGTCCGGCCGGTCGAGAAAATAGGTGATCCGACGGAAGCCTTCCGCTTCGCACTGGGTGCAGAAGTTGCCGCTGGACTGATACAAACCCTCCAGTGAGGCGTTGTCCTGAGGTCGGATGCGGGTGACGACAGTCAACTCAAAGGATTCCGGTGGGTCGAACAGCGTTAAACAGTCGGCATCCACTTGATAGCGGTGGGTCGCCAACGGCGCGCCATCCAGCGCCAGCGCCAACAGTTCGAGGTGCTGGCCATCCAGCACCAGCGGCGCGCCGGGCGGCGTGGCGGCGGCGCGGACGATCCGCGTCCGGGAATGCACCGTGGTGGACTCCTCGCCCAGTTCGAACCGCAGGTCGACGGTCGGAATGCGGTAGGCGGGCGGGGTGTAGTCTTTGAGATAAGTGGTCTTCGGAGTCTGAATCGACATGCGGGTCACTTCGGGTGGGAGAGAGCGGAACAGTTCGACGGGATCATCCAGGCCCAAGCACCGGCGCTTGAGGAGCTTGAGTTTGTTTTATCATGTCCTCAAAACCCAATATGAGCCACTTTACCATGGTGATGTTATGCAGCAGGACGACGCGCCGGCGTTCGTACATGGAAGGGCGCTTTCCCTCTCGATAGTTCCCGATCCGCGCCCCGGCAATCCGGCCTCGCAGCGCGCCGATAAGGCGTCGGCGGCTGACGGTTGCTTCAGGCCGGCCCAAAACGCGCCCCAACGCTGGCCATATAGCCCGCGCGGGGTAGTTTGGGTCAGTTCGCCCCTGATTGACACCGGTTCCCGGCTGGCCTACCGTAGCTTTACTAACACTTCTTATCTTACAGCGGCCACCGCCCGATACTTGGAACTGGCGCTCTGGCAGGGGCCGGACGCGCCACAGGGGTTCCCGGCCCATACGCTGGCAGAGGCGCTGGCGCGGGTGCGGCGCCAGGGGGGTAGGTCTGTGCCGAGAGTGTACCGTTCCACAGTCCACGAAGGATCATTGTAGGCCATTTCAGTCACTGTAACGCAAAACATAAGATGTTAGCTAAATGAATAAAAAAGCTATTTTTTCAAAAAAGCCTGCATGGGGCGCAGGTGGTCGGAGGTTCAAATCCTCTCGCCCCGACCAATTTTCAACGAGCGACGATAACTCGCGTTCCGCTGCATCGAATTCGTATCGAACGTGCGGAGGTAGGTGATGGGCGTTCAGAACCCAAGGTACGTCATGCTCTGTTGTCGACTTCGACGACTGAACCGAAGATCGGCTTTCGAACCAATCCCATGACTCAAGACCCTCCTGAAGTTCGGCGCGCGCGCGGCATTTACCTGCTGCCCAATCTGTTCACCACCGCCGCGCTGTTCTGCGGCTTCTACGCCATCATCGCCGCGTTGCACGACCGTTTCGAACCCGCCGCCATTGCGATCTTCATCGCCATGGTGCTGGATGGCCTGGACGGCCGGGTCGCGCGGCTGACCCATACCGAGAGCGAGTTCGGCGCCCAGTATGACAGCATGGCGGATCTGGTCTCGTTTGGCTTGGCGCCCGCCCTGCTCATGTACGAATGGGCGTTGGGCGCGATGGCGGGCATGGGACCGTTCCTGTCGAAACT
>JAWOHQ010000481.1:0-4007 GCA_046485105.1 Candidatus Competibacteraceae bacterium
CTTCCCCGCCTGCGACACCCACAACCCATCGGACCCTCCCACGCAAACGAACCCGCCGCAGGCGCGCTGGGCCCCGGGGTCCGGTTCGACCCTGAAACCGTCACCGGGGGACGATCAGTCCCTTGCCGGCCAACTCCTCCACCAGTTTGAGAAGGTCTTCCTCCAGTCGGTCGCGGGTGACGTCGTATTCCGCGAGCATCGCGTCGCAGACCTCGCCCAGCGGCTTGCCCTCGCCCAGCAGTTGCCACATCCGCGCGCCCACCGGGTCCAGCCCGTAATAGGTCCCGGATTCGAGGTTCAAGATCACGGTCTCGTCACCCACCGAACGGTCCATCACCTGGGAGGGCACGGTGACCCGGTCCGAAAGCTTCATGTCCACTCCTCTCCGTCGCGGGTGTGTTCGGCGATCGCCGCGCGCACTTGGGCCAGCGCCTCGTAATGTCTGGGATAATCGAGACGGTAATGGATCGGCAGGTCGGCCAGGCTGGCAACCTGCTCGAAATGCGAGCCCAGCCGGGGCCGCTCCTCAATGTCCAGCAGGAAGGAGTGCTTCACTCACTCCACCAGCGCCTCGGCGGGGCGCAGACGTTCGAAGGTCACGGTCTCAAGGTGGATGCGCTTCGCTTATCCACCCTACCCTGCAATCCAACTCGGTTGAAACACTAGAAATGTGAGTCTACGCGCGTCGATTGGGGTCCTTTGCCAAGCCCATTTTCTCGTGGCGCTGGATAATTTCTCCCAAAGAGCGCAGAACGGCATTGACTTCCTCGGAGGTAGGAAACATTGCCGCGACATCATCATCCAAACGGATAAGATTGGTTCCTTCTCGGTATCGCTTGGCGTATTTCCCCCTCACTCCTCCTGAGAAATCATATTCATCCAGCATGTCGGCATCATTTTGATTGGCCATGATTCTCTTCGTACTTCTTTCGTTCGCAAGCATTTGCCACAGGCGCCGACGGCTGCGCCCGCAGGTTCAGTTCGGCGTTGGACTCGCCCATCACCCGGACCACCCTATTGGT
Source organism: Candidatus Competibacteraceae bacterium (assembly GCA_046485105.1). Lineage (GTDB taxonomy): Bacteria > Pseudomonadota > Gammaproteobacteria > Competibacterales > Competibacteraceae > REEE01. The sequence goes on from JAWOHQ010000481.1 coordinate 1,023, forward strand.
GAGCGGTAGGGTAGATAAGCGTAGCGCATCCACCTTGCTGGTTTGTTGGTGGATGCGGCGCAAGCGCCTTATCCACCCTACATCAATCCATCAATTCAGTCCGGTTGGAACACTACGGCACGTGCGGTTGCTCCAGATACTCGTGCGATTGCATTTCCTGGAGCCGACTGAGGGTGCGCTGGAACTCGAACTTGAGTTTCTCGCCCTGATATAATTTCTCCAGCGGAACGGCGGCGGACAGGATCAGCTTGACGCTGCGGTCGTAGAACTCGTCCACCAGATTGACGAAGCGCCGGGCCTGGTTTTCCATCTGCCAGTCCATCATCGGCACGTTGGAAATCAACACGGTGTGATAGCAGCGGGCGATTTCGATGTAATCGGCGGTGCCGCGCGGTCCGTCGCAGATCGCCCGGAAATTGAACCAGACGATGCCGTCGGCCTCGCGCCGGGTGGGAATGTAGCGGCCTTCGAATTCCACGTCGCCGCCGCGATGGCCCGGTTCGGGCGCGAGGTTGTCGAAGACTTCGTTGAGAATCTGTTCGGCCCGGTCGTCCAGCGGCGAGTGATAGATCTCCGCCTTTTCCAGATAGCGCAACCGGTAATCCACCCTGCCGTCCAGATTCATGATGTCCAGATGCAGCTTGAGCAACTCGATGGCCGGCAGAAACCGGGCGCGCTGCAAACCGTTCTTGTACAGCTCGTCCGGTGGAACATTGGACGTGGTGACCAGGGTCACGCCGCGGGCGAACAGTTCTTTCAGGAGTCCGTACAACAGCATGGCGTCGGTGATGTCGGCGACGAAAAACTCGTCCAGACAGATCACTCGCGCCTGGTCGGCGAAGCGGCCGGCCACGACCCGCAGCGGTTCCTGCTGGCTTTGCAGGGTTTTCAACTCCTGATGCACCGTGCGCATGAAGCTGTGGAAATGAATGCGCAGCTTGCGCTCCAGCGGCAGAGCATCGACGAAGGTATCCACCAGATAGGTCTTGCCGCGCCCGACGTCGCCCCACAGATACAGCCCGCGCACGGGCGGCGGACCGGCGGGCGGCGGGTCGCGGCGGGCCAGCCGCGCCAGCAGCCCCGACGATTTCCGGGTGCCGACCGGCTCCGGTTGGGCCATGAGTTGATCGTAAATCTGTTGTAAGTGCCGGATGGCGCGTTCCTGGGCGGGATCGTGCCGGAAGCCTTCCCGTTGCAAATCTTGGCGGTAGCGTTCGTAGGGCATGGCGGGGCTCGAATAACGAGGTTAGTGGCTGGGCAGGAACAACGACCGCCCGCGCGGGTGCGAGAGATGCGGCAGATAGAGCGACCAGTCGCGGGTGGCGTCGCCGAACGCCAGGAAATCCGGGTTGATCAGAGTCGGCCGGGCGTTGTAGCGCAGCGGCCGAAATTGCAGGTCGGTCAGATAGCCGTCGGCTTCCTCCACGATGATCTGGGCGGCGGCGGTATCCCATTCGCCGGTCGGACCGAAGCGTGGATAAAGATCGGCGGCGCCTTCGGCGATCCGGCAGGATTTCAGGGCACCGCCCAAGGCGATATGCCGGTGCGGGCCGATCAGGCCCAGATAATCCTGCAAGCGGCGCGTGCGGTAGGAACTTTGACTGCTGATGACCCGCACCGGATAGTGGCAGACCCGCGCCGCGCGGATGCGCTGGGCCGCCTGGCCGTCCGGTTGTCGCCAGGCGCCGCCGCCGCGCCAGGCGTAATAGCACACGCCGTAAACCGGTGGCAGAATCAGCCCGAGTACGGCCTCGTGGCGGTGGATCAGGGCGATATTGACCGTGAACTGATCGCTGCGCTTGATGAATTCGCGAGTGCCGTCCAGCGGGTCCACCAGCCACAGCCATTCCCAGCGGCTGCGTTCGGCGAAACTGAAATCCGGCGCTTCCTCGGACAGAATCGGAATGCCGGGAGTCAATGCCGTCAAACCGCGTAGAATACAGCCATGCGCAGCGAGATCGGCTTCGGTGACCGGACTCTGATCGGCTTTTTCGGCGACGCTGAAGGTGCCGGCGTAGATGTCCAGAATGCGCCGTCCCGCCTCCCGGGCGATCGCCTGAACCGGATCGACCAGGGCGGCTAGATCAATGGGGGGGACGACGGACATGACGCGAGGACCTCGCGGATCGGGTGGCGTGAGCGAATGCGTCGCGATCTCCCGGCCATTCTACACAATCCCGGCCCAAGCCGGTTGCCGGCGGAGCGCTCGACCATGACCGCGCGATTACCCTGGTCCCGGATTCACACCGTGCTGCTCGATATGGACGGTACGTTGCTGGATTTACGGTTCGACAACCACTTCTGGCGGGAACTGGTCCCGGCGCGTTACGCCGAGCGCCACGGCCTGTCGCTCGCCCGAGCCCGCATCGAGGTGACGACTCGCACCCGGGCGGTGGAGGGCACGCTGGCCTGGTACTGCCTGGATTACTGGAGCCGGGAACTGGCGCTGGATATCGTGACCCTCAAGCGGGAAATCGCGCACCTGATCGCCGTGCATCCCCACGTTCTGGAGTTTTTGGACGCCGTGCGCGCCGCCGGCAAGCGAGTGGTGATGGTGACCAACGCCCATCCGCACAGTCTGGCCCTGAAAATGGAAAAAACCCGACTGTCCGGTCATTTCGACGCCATCATCAGCGCGCACGAACTGGGGCTGGTGAAGGAGCAGCCGGAATTCTGGCCGCGTCTCCAGGAGCGGGAGCCGTTCGAACCGGCGACGACCCTGCTGGTGGACGATCATCCAGGGATTCTGCACGCGGCGCGGGCCTATGGCGTCGGCTACCCGGTGTGGGCGGCGCGGCCGGATTCCACTCATCCGCCCCGACCGTCGGGCGAGTTTCCGGCCATTCACGATTTTTCCGAACTGTTACCGGTGGCGTGATGGCAGGGTCCGTCGGCGATGGAGGAAGGCGGCGAAGGTCGGCCGGATTGCAGCTCCTCGTAGAAGGTCAGGAGTGTTTGGGTCGGGACTTCCGCCGTCCATTGCCG
>JAWOHQ010000184.1:0-7956 GCA_046485105.1 Candidatus Competibacteraceae bacterium
ACCGGGGATGCCGACTTCAGCAGCGGCAGCAACAACTGGGCGATTTCCGGCCGCCTGACCGCGCACGGCGGCGCACTGCTGGCCAACGACATGCATCTGCAACTGCGCGTGCCCAACGTCTGGTATCGAGCGACCTTCATCTACCCCGACGCCGATGGACGCGAGCGGCGCGTCAGCGGCGTCACGCTGCCGGGCGCGCCGGTGATCGTGGCGGGTAGCAACGGCCATCTCGCCTGGGGTTTTACCAACAGCGAAGGGGATTGGGCCGATCTGGTGGTGCTGGAACCGGGCGCGGATGAGGAGACTTACCAGACGCCCGACGGACCACGTCCTTTCACCCGCGTCGAGGAAACGCTCGTCGTCAAGGATGGTCCCGACGAGAGGTTGGAGATTCTGGAAACGATCTGGGGACCGGTGCTGGATCGCGACCACCAAGGCCGAAGGCGGGCGCTGCGCTGGGTGGCGCACGATCCGCGCGCCATGAACCTGGAGTTGCTAACGCTGGAACGGCTTGAGTCCCTGGAAGTGGCTCTGGACATAGCCCATCGGATCGGAATGCCGGCCCAGAACCTGCTGCTGGCGGGCGCCGACGGCCGCATCGCCTGGACCATCGCCGGGCCGATCCCCCGCCGCTTCGGCCACGACGGGCGCCTTCCCACCTCCTGGGCCGATGGCCGGCGCGGCTGGGACGGCTGGCTGGACCCGGCCGACTATCCGCGCATCATCGATCCGCCGAACGGTCTGCTGTGGACCGCCAACAACCGGGTGATGGATGGCGCCTGGCTGGACGTGCTGGGCGATGGCGGCTACGCGCTCGGCGCCCGCGCCCGCCAGATTCGGGATGGCCTACAGGACATGACGTCTTTTGACGAAGCCGCTTCGCTGGCCCTGCAACTCGACGACCGGGCGGTCTTTCTCGAACGCTGGCGCGCGCTGCTGCTGGCGACGCTGAACCCGGACGCGGTCGCCGCCGACCCGCGCCGCGCGCAGTTGCGGCAACGGGTCAGCGACTGGGGCGGACGAGCTTCGGTGGATTCGGTCGGTTACCGGCTGGTGCGGACCTTTCGTCTTGAAGCGCGGGAGCGGGCGTTCGCACCGCTGATCGCCTTCGGCCAGCAGGCTGATCGGCGTTTTGATTACGGATTGATTCGCCAGCACGAAGGCCCGTTGTGGCAACTGGTCTCCCAGCAACCACCGCACCTGCTCGACCCAAGTTATGCGAACTGGCCGGCCCTGCTGCGGGAAGCGGCCGACGCCACGCTGGCGGCGGCGACCGCCGAGGGCCGGCCACTCGCGGCTTGGACTTGGGGCGAATACAACCGGTCCCGCATCCAGCATCCTTTCAGTACGATCCTGCCCCGGTTGAGCGGCTGGCTGGACCTGCCGGCCCACCCATTGCCGGGGGATCGGCACATGCCGCGCATTCAGGGACCCGGCGACGGCGCTTCCGAACGCCTGGTCGTGGCGCCGGGACGGGAAGAGGATGGGATTCTGCACATGCCCGGCGGCCAGAGCGGCCATCCGCTATCGCCCTATTACCAGGCCGGCCACGATGCCTGGGTTAACGGGGAACCATCGCCCTTGCTGCCTGGGCCAGCACGGCATCGGCTGATTCTAAGAGGCGTTTTTGTACAGCCTCTTGCGGACTAACCAATTGAAAATAAAGCCCTCACCCCCAGCCCCTCTCCCACAGGGAGAGGGGAGTTTTTATACAGTTTCTGAGTCCGGAATCCTGACCAGCCCTCCCGATGAGAGAGGAGGGGTTTTCTATACGGTCTCTCAATCGTCGTCATCCTCATCCTCATCCTCACCATCATCCTGCGCCGCGATTTTCCGTTGCGGGATTTTCTTCGGATCGACGGTGATCGGCCGGTAGATTTCCACCCGGTCGCCCGCTTCGAGCGGCGCGGTCAATTTGGTGAGCTTGCCGTAAATCCCGATCTTCTGTTTCTTGAGATTCAGATGCGGGCAGCGCGTCAGAATCCCCGACAGTTCGATCGCCTGCTGCACCGTGCTCCCATCCGGCACCTCGACGTTCAGACAGAGCGGTTGCCCCGGCTCGACATAAGCGACACTGACTTGCATGAGAACCTCACTTCAGTTGGCGGGACTGCCCACTTGCCCGGCCGCCGCCGCGCTTTTGACCCGTTCCCGGCGCTGCTCCATGACCCGCTTGCCAGCGAGCAAAAAGCCCAGTACCAGAAAGCCGCCCGGTGGCAACAACATGAGCAGGAAGCCCTGGTAATCCTGAATCAGGGTGGTTTCCAGAAACGCGAACCCGTCGCCCAGCAATAAAGAAGCCTGAGCAAACAGCGTGGCGCTGCCCAAAATCTCCCGACACCCGCCGATCACCACCATAGCCAGAGTCATGCCCAAACCCATGGCCAAGCCATCCGCCGCCGAGGCGAGCACCGGTTGCCGGGACGCGAAAGATTCGGCGCGGCCCAGCACCGCGCAGTTGACCACGATCAGGGGAATGAACAAGCCCAGCACCTTGTACAACTCATGCAACCAGGCGTTGATCATCATGTCGGCCAGGGTGACCAGCCCCGCGATCAGGAGAATGAAGACCGGAATCCGCACTTCCTGGGCGATCAAATGACGCAAGCTGGCGATGACGATGTTGGCGGTCAGCAAAACGGCGGTGGTCGCCAGCCCCATGCCGAGTCCGTTGGTGGCCGAGGAAGTGACCGCCATCAGCGGACACAAGGCCAGCATCTGGGCAAACACCACGTTATTGCGCCACAGGCCGTCGGCGAAAATACCGCGATAGTCGGTCATGGTTTGGGCTCTCTCATCCCCACCTCTGCGCGCGGGGAGGGTAGTAGGGTGGGGGATTCATCCAGCAATTCCGCGCGATGGGCGGCGAAAAACTCCAGTCCGCTCTTGACCGCGTTCACCACCGAACGTGGGGTAATCGTGGCGCCGGTGAACTGATCGAACGCCCCGCCGTCCTTCTTGACCCCCCAACCCGCCGGCAGCGGGTCGTTCAGCGATCGACCGTCGAAACCGAGAATCCAATCGGAGCGCCGCGTTTCGATCTTGTCGCCCAGCCCCGGTGTTTCGGAATGACTGACCACCCGGACCCCCAGCAGGGTCCCGGCGCGATCGATACCCAGAACGATCAGCATCGCGGTGTTGCCATACCCCGGCGCGCTGACCTGAAAGCTCACCGCCCGCACCTCGCCGGCGCGCCGCGCCCGGTAGACACGCAGCGCCCGTTCGCCATCCTGGACGACCACCACATCGCGCACCAGGTCGTTGTCGTAATATTTGGCCGGCACCACCTGCTGCAAGGTCGTTTGCAAATCTTCCAACTGCCGCTGCGCGATGTCGGCGCGGGTCAACGCATCCGCAATGCCGATGACGGCGCTGACCAACAGCGCGACCCCCCCCAACAACGCTACGTGATAACCCACGGTTTGCCGGATTTCCGGCGTCAGTCGCTCGCCGATCATGCGGATCCACTCCCCGAATCCCGGCCCCCAGCCGCGCGCCGGGCGCGTTCGGAAACCGGCTTCGGCTGACCCAGCCAAGTCCGCCCGTACACCCGCGGGCGAATGTAGTGGTCGATCAGCGGCGTCGCCGCGTTCATCAGCACCACCGCGAACGCCACGCCTTCGGGATACCCCCCCCAGGTGCGGATGATATAGACCAAGGCGCCGCACCCCGCGCCGAACACGATCTGCCCCAAGCGACTCAGCGGCGACGTGACCGGATCGGTGGCGATGAAAAACGCGCCCAACAGCAGGCTGCCCGACACCAGGTGCAGCAGTGGATCGACGAAGCGCTCGGGATCGAGCCAGTGGAAGACGCTGGCCAGCACCAATACCGCGCCGAGCATCGCCGCTGGAATCGTCCAGGTGATCGCCTTCTTCCACAGCAACCACAATCCGCCGAGCAGCAGCAACAGCGCCGAGGTTTCGCCCAGACTGCCCCCGGTCCAGCCCAGCGCGGCCAAGCCGGGCTGGTAATGCCCCGGCAAAATCTCGCCAAGCTGTTGAGATAACGCCAGTCCGGTCCGAACGTGGCCCAAGAGGGTGGCTCCGGTCATCCCGTCGGCCATCGGCAACCCGCCGCCGAACGTGATGTGCAGACCTTCCAAAAACGAAGGAGTCGTTCCCGAAAACCAGGGGCGCGGCTCCAGCCAAGCGGTCATCTCCATCGGGAACGACACCAGCAGCATGACCCGCGCCAGCATCGCCGGATTGAACAGGTTCTGGCCGACGCCGCCGAAGATATGCTTGCCGATCACCACCGCGAAGGCGCCGCCGATCACGCCGATCCACCACGGCGCCCAAGGCGGCAGCGACAGCGCCAGCAACACTCCGGTCAACAGCACGGAACCGTCCAGCAGCGCCGGGCGCAACGGCCGCCCGGCCAGCCACAGACAGAGCGCCTCGCCCGCCAGGCAGGTCAGCACGATCACCAGCAGGAGATTCAGCGCCGGCCAGCCGAACAGGAAAACGCCGTACAGGGTCGCCGGCGCGAGCGCCAGCAGCACCGTCCCCATCAACCGCTGGACGCTGTCGCCGCCGTGGGCGTGCGGCGCGCCGGCCAACGGCAGGTTGGCGCTCATTCGTCATCCTCCTCCGTCACCGTCGCGCGCTGCTTCTTGTCCTTCGCGGCCCGGCGCTGGGCTGCGGCGTCCGCTTTGGCCTGTTCCTGACGCGCCAGCCGGGCTTGCCGTTGCTCCATGAGCTGGCGGGTGTAGTTCGCTTTCTGTTCGGCCCGCCGCTGTTCCGCCAGGGCGCCTCGCGCATGAGCGAGGCTTTGCGACAACGGCACGCGCGACGGACAGACGTAGGCGCAGGAGCCGCAGGCCATGCAGTCGTTCAGACCGAACGCCAGCGTTCCCGCCCAGTCATCGTGCTGGACCCGCCGGGCCATTTCTCCCGGCAACAGCCCCATCGGACACGCCTCCGTGCAACGACCGCAACGCACGCAGGGGTCCGGGATCTGCTCCGGACCGAGTTCGGCGGCGGTCAGGGCCAGAATGCCGTTGGACCCCTTAACGATCGGAGTCTGGAGACTGGGCAGCGGCTGGCCCATCATCGGCCCGCCCGACAGCACCCGGACCAGATCGTCGTTGACGCCGCCACAGTAGGCCAGCAGATCGGCCGCCAGCGCGCCGAGCGGGACTTCCAGATTGCGCGGCTCCGCCACCGCTCCGCCGCTGACCGTGACGATGCGCGAGATCAATGGCTGACCGTGACGCAACGCCCGCTGCACCGCGTAGGCGGTCCCCACGTTATGCACCAGAATCCCCGTGACTTCGGTGCCGGGCTCGCCCGCCGGGCATTCCAGACCCGTCAGCAACTGAATCAAATGCTTGGCCGAACCGGTGGGATAGCGGGTCGGCAGGCTCAATACCTGAAAACGGGCATCGTGCGCGCAGGCCTCCCGCAGCGCCTGAATGGCTTCCGGTTTATTGTCCTCGACCGCGACCAGAGCGCGCGACGCTTGCAAGGCGTGCAACATGATCGTAGCCCCATCCACGATCTCCGCCGCCCGCTCGCGCATCAGTCGGTCGTCGCAGGTCACATACGGCTCGCATTCCGAGCCGTTGACCACCAAGGTATGCACCCCGGCCTGATGCGCCTTGCTCAGCTTGACCGCCGCTGGAAAACTGGCCCCGCCCATGCCGACGATGCCGGCGTCGCCGATGCGGGTGGCGACCTCTTCCGGATCGAGACTGAATGGATCGGGCGGCGGCTCGCACTCCGGCCAGCGGTCCTCACCGTCGGTGTCGAGCACCAGAGTGGGAATCGGCAGGCCGGAGACGTGTGGGGCCGTGAACTGACCGATATCGACGACGATCCCGGAACTGGGCGCGTGCAGCGGCGCGGAAATGGCGCTCTGGGCGCGCGCCAGCAACTCGCCCTTGGCGACCTTCTGGCCGACGCTCACCACCGGCAGCGCCGGCCCCCCGGCGTGTTGCTGCAAGGGCAGGTACAGGCGCGCCGGCAGGGGCAGGGATTGAATCGGCTGGTCGGCGCTGAATTGCTTGCGGCCGGGCGGATGCACGCCGCCCCGGAAGTGATGGAGGCGCATCGCTCACGCTCCTTGCAGCACCGGCTTCGGCCAGTACCAGGTCGTCAGCGTGGGGGTCTGCGGCCGCATTTGCAGGCATTCGGTCGGGCACACCTCGACGCACGCGCCGCAACCCATGCAGGCGTCCTGAAACACGGCGTGAATCTGCTTGGGCGCGCCGATGATGGCGTCGGTGGGGCACAGCTTGCCGCAATGGGCGCAGCCGATGCAGCGGCTCTCGTCGATCGTGGCCAGCAGCGGCGGCCCCGCGTCGCCGCCTTCCGGCGCGCGCCCCAGTTTCGCCGCCAGCGTCCGGATCAGGACCGCGCCGCCCGGCGGACACAGCGCCAGCGACGCCTTGCCGTCCACCAGCGCGTCCGCCGCGCCGCCGCAGCCGGGATAGCCGCATTGCCCGCAATTCACGCCCGGCAACAATTCCAGAACTTCCTCGCGCAGGGCGTTGCCCGGCACGCGGAGAAAACGGGACGCCAGACTCAACAGCAGTCCCAGGAGCGAACCCAACGAAGTCAAAACCAAAATGGCGAAAATCACGTGCTGTCTCCTCAGATGTCGCGCCACCGGAGCCGCTAGCGGACCGGCAAACCCGCGAACCCCATGAACGCCAGCGCCAGCAGGCCGGCGACGATAAAAGCGATCGGTACGCCGGCGAAGGCCGCCGGGACATTGGCCAGCGCCAGCCGCTCGCGCAAGCCGGCGAACAACACCATCACCAGCGTGAAACCCAGCGCCGAGCCGATGCCGTACAACAGGCTGTCGATGAAGCTGTATTGCTGCTGCACGTTGAGCAGCGCGATGCCGAACACCGCACAGTTGGTGGTGATCAATGGTAGAAAAATGCCCAACACCTGATAGAGCGCCGGACTGGCCTTGCGGATGAACATCTCGGTGAACTGCACCAGGGCGGCGATCACCAGAATGAACGCCAGAATGCGCATGAACTGGATATCCAGCGGAATCAGCACGTAATGCTCCAGCAGCCAACTGGCCGAAACCGCCAGAGTCAATACGAAGGTGGTGGCCATCCCCATACCCAGCGCGGAATCGATCTTGTTGGAAACCCCCATGAAGGGGCACAATCCCAGAAAGCGGATCAGCACCACGTTGTTGACCAACGTCGCGCCCAGCAGGATGAGCAGGTATTCGTGCATGAGTGTCTCCGGGTTACGCTCCAGGCACGGCATCTATCGTGCCAAGGTTTACCCTGAGTGCATTCCGCTCACAATCAACCGGTTACCGGATCAGCCGTAAAGCCTGGGCGCGGAGGATTTGTTGGGTTTGCGACATTTCGTGCGGCGGCGGTGGTCGGTTGTGGCGAATCCCGCACGCTTCACCGCTGGCCGCATCTCGATTCCGGCGGGTTATGCCGCGCTAACCCCGCCCGGCATCCCTGCATCCCTGCATCCCCTGGCCCGTCACGAATCTTGCATATCGACCTGCATCCCTCCACTGTCGCGCAACGCCGAGCACGCCCATGGCCCATAACGAGCAAAAGACAGTCGGTCACTCCACCGCCAAAATCAGTGCCAAACCGGAGCCCTCCGCCACCGACGCCCTGCCGCCCTGGCTGTTCGCCAAGGTGGTGGAGCAACTGACCACCGCCGTCTGCCTGACCGACACCGCCGCCAACATTCTGTACGTCAACAACGCCTTCACCGACGTGACCGGCTATCCCGCCGCCGAAGTCATCGGTAAAAACACCGCCGTGCTGTCGGATCGCTGCACCCCGACCAAGGTCTACGAGCAGATATGGCGGCAGATCAAGCATGGCCGCCCCTGGACCGGGCTGCTGGTCAACCGCCGCCGGTGCAGGAGCAGATCAACATCGCCACCGGCGCGCGCAATGCCGCGATCCAGGAATCCGAAGGCGAGATGCAGGCGGCGATCAACGTTGCGAAGGGCGAG